>CANFYZ010000004.1 GCA_947451385.1 Comamonadaceae bacterium
GCCAATCCGCCCTGAAGCTGCACCTGACGCAACCGGCGCTGAGCCGCAGCATCAAGGCCTTGGAAGACGAGTTGGGGCAGGCCCTGTTTGACCGCATCGGTCGCAAAAATGAGTTGACGCCGCTGGGCCAGCACATCGTGCAACGCGCCAGGGTGTTGGTGGACGAAGCCAACGAACTGCGCCTGACCAGCTTGCAACTGCAACAAGGCCAGATCGGCCAATTGCGCATCGGCATGGGCTCCGGACCGGGGGCGATGTTGATGACACCATTGCTGATGCAGATGGCGCAAGAACATCCGCAAGCCCATGTGCAGATTTCACGCGGCAGCACCGGCCTATTGGTGCAAGCCCTGCGGGAACGCCACTTGGACGCGCTGATCCTGGACGTGCGCTCCCTGCAACCGAGCACCGATTTGAAAGTGGATGCCCTGCACGAAATGGTCGGCACCTTCATGTGCCGCAAACAACACCCCTTGGCCAAAAAGCGCAGCGTGAACTTTGCAGCGCTGCTGGACTACCCCATCGCCTCCACCCCCTTGAGCGACGAGGTGGCGCGTTTGCTGATGGAGCGTTTTGGCCCCCGCGCGCACCCTGACGCGCTGGTGACTTTGCGTTGTGAAGAAATATCCAGCCTGCTTGACGTGACCCGTCACACCGACACCGTGGCCCTGACCATCCGGGCCGCCGCGCCCGACCTGGTGGCGCTGCCGCTGTCACCGCCGCTGAACATCAACGCCCGCTTTGGCCTGGTCACCATTGCCGCGCGCACCGAGGTGCCGCTGCTGCCCCAAGTGCGGGCGCTGATGACACGCGTGTTGAAAGACGCGCCTTGAATGGGGGGATGGGCGTGCCGTCGCTCAACCCACCCGCTGACCACTGGCCCGGTCAAACAAGTGCGATTGCTCAGGGGTCCATTGCAGATGCACCGCATCGCCCACCGCGGCTTGCAGCACGCCGGGCACGCGGGCGGTGAGTTTGCCTGCGGCGGTGTCCACCGTGGCATAGGTTTCGGGGCCGGTGGGCTCGATCATGCTGAGCTTGCCGGGCAGGCCGCTGCCCGCAAAGCTGATGCTCTCCGGTCGCAGGCCATAGACCAGTTCCGCATGGCCATGCGCTTGCACAGCGGCGCGCTGTGCCTCGGTGATGGCCAGTTCCACACCTTGGGCGGACAAGGCCGCGCCGCTGCGCTGTGCATCCACCATGTTCATCGCGGGTGAGCCGATGAACTCGGCGACAAAGCGGTTGGCCGGGTGGTTGTAGATCTGGCTGGGTGTGCCGAACTGTTGCACCAGACCGTCTTTCATCACGGCAATGCGGTCGCCCAGCGTCATGGCTTCGACCTGGTCGTGCGTCACATACACGGTGGTGGTTTGGGTGCGTTGGTGCAAGAGTTTGATTTCGGCCCGCATTTCCACGCGCAGCTTCGCGTCCAGATTCGACAAGGGCTCGTCAAACAAAAACAGCTTGGGGTCACGCGCCAAAGCCCGGCCCATGGCCACGCGCTGACGCTGGCCGCCTGAGAGCTGACCGGGCTTGCGGTCCAGCAGGTGGCCAATTTGCAGCATGGCCGCGACACGGTCCACTGCCGCCTTGCGCTCGGCCTTGGGCACTTTGCGAATCTCCAGACCGAAGGCGATGTTTTGCGCCACCGTCATGTTCGGGTACAGCGCATAGCTCTGAAACACCATGGCGATGTCGCGGTCCTTGCTGGGCAGATTCGTCACATCGCGCTCGCCGATGTGGATGCTGCCGCTGCTCGGATGGTCCAGCCCGGCGATCATGGAGAGCAGCGTCGATTTGCCGCAGCCCGACGGCCCCACCAGAATCAAAAACTCCCCGGCTTCAATCTCCAGGTCAATGCCTTTTAAGATATGAACCGTCTGGCTGTAGGTCTTGTGGATGTTGCGAATGGCGAGTGCGCCCATGATTTACCCCTTGACGGCGCCAGCCGTCAGGCCGCGCACAAAATATTTACCTGCCACCACATACACAAACAAGGTGGGCAATGCCGCAATCAGCGCGGCGGCCATGTCGACGTTGTATTCCTTGACGGCGCTGGAGGTGTTGGCCAAGTTGTTCAGACCCACGGTGATCGGCTTGCTGTCTGCCCCGGAGAACACCACGCCGTACAAAAAGTCGTTCCAGATGTTGGTGAATTGCCAGATCAGCGTGACCACCAAAATCGGCAGCGACAGCGGCAGCACGATGCGCCGAAAAATCATCCAGAACCCCGCGCCGTCCAATTGCGCGGCTTTGATCAACTCGTCTGGCAAGCCGATGTAGTAGTTGCGAAAAAACAGCGTGGTGGACGGAATGCCCGCCACCACGTGCACCAGCATCAAGCCCCAAATCGAGCTGGCCACGCCGAGCCAGCCGAGCACCTGGCTCATGGGCAAGAGCACCACCTGCATCGGCATGAACACGCCAAACAACATGAAGGCGAACAGGGTTTCACTGCCACGGAACTTCCATTTACTCAGCACATAGCCGTTGAGCGAACCAATCAAGGTCGAGGCCAGCACCGCAGGCACCACCATCAGCATGGAGTTCCAGAAATAGGGTTTGAGTCCTTCGCACTGCACACCGGTGCAGGCGCTGCCCCAGGCTTTGAACCAGGCATCCAGGGTGGGCGCGGTGGGCAGACTCAATAAATTCCCTGCGCGCAGTTGCTCTGCGTCTTTGAACGAGGTGGTCAGCATCACATACAGCGGCAGCAGAAACCAGGCCGCAAACAGCAGCAATAGGGACCACAGCATCAGGCGATGAAAGTTCAGGCGGTTCATCGCTTGCTCCGCAGTTCAGAATACAAATACGGCACCACGATGGCCGCGACGGTGGCCAGCATGACCGTGGCGCTGGCCGCGCCCACGCCGATCTGGCCGCGCGTGAAAGCCGTGGCGTACATGAAGGTCGCGGGCAAGTCGGTGGCATAGCCGGGGCCACCCGCGGTGAGCGCCATGACCAGGTCAAAGCTCTTGATGGCCAGGTGCGAAACCACCATCAAGGTGCTGAAGAACACCGGGCCTAAACTGGGCAAAATGATGCGCCAGTAAATCGTGGGCAAGCTGGCGCCGTCCACTTGCGCGGCTTTGATGATCGCGTCGTCAATACCGCGCAGCGCCGCCAAAAACAGCGCCATGACAAAGCCAGCGCTTTGCCACACACCGGCAATCACGACGCAGTAAATGGCCATGTCTTGATCGACCAGCCATTCGAATTTGAAATCGGTGAAGCCCCAGCTGTGCATCAGGTGCTGCAGTCCCAGACCGGGGTTCAGGATCCACTTCCAGGCCGTGCCGGTGACGATGAAAGAGATCGCCATGGGGTACAAATACACGGTGCGCAACACGCCTTCGCCGCGCACTTTCTGGTCCAGCAAAATCGCCAGCAAGACGCCCAGCACCATGGCGCCGCCAATGAAGAAGAAACCGAACACCGCCATGTTGCGCATCGCCACATGAAAGCGGTCGCTGTCCAACAGGGCGCCATAGTGCTGCAGCCCGACAAAATCGTAGTTGGGCAAGATGCGGGACGCGGACATCGACAAGTAGCCGTTCCAGGCCATCAGGCCGTAGATGAACAGCAAAGAAATGATGAAGCTGGGGGCCACGACCAGGCGCGGCAGCCAATCTTTCGGGGCGGGTGAATTGGTGCTGTTCATTCAAACTTCCTGGGGGTGCACCAGAAAACGAAGGCCTCACCGCCCTGCGCACAGGGCTGGGGCAAGGCCTTCAAAAAGTGCCGTTCAGCGCTTTTGCTGAAACAGCCATTCCCGCATGGACGCGTTCTTCAAGGCGGGCACCCACGAAAAATGGGCCATGGGATGGAGATAGGTGTCTGCTGGGTATTCGGTGTAGCGAACTTGGCTGCCGGCGGCTCGCAATGCGCTGACGCTTTGCCGCGAAAAGCTCACCGGGATCACCGGGTCGGCTTCTGCATGGAAGGCCCAGATCGGTTTGTCTTTCAGTGCGGCGACGGCTTGGGGGTTGGCCCCCGCAGCGATCGGCACGACGGCCGCAAACAAATCCGGGTGTGCCAGATTCCAGGCCCACACGCCAAAACCGCCCTGCGACAAGCCCGTGGCATACAGCCGACGCGTGTCAATTTGGGGATGGTCTTTCAACACCTTCATCAGCAGTTGATGCGCGGTCTGCGTGTCCTGCGCCAGGGGGAACACGTTGCCTAAAAATATCTCATTGTTGGGGTTGCGCGTCACGCCAAAACCACCGTTCCAAACCGCTCTGGCTTGAGGCACCAAGACGAAAGCTGGACGCTGGGCTTGCTCCTGCGGCAGGGCCCAAATGGTGCCGCCTTGGTTGGCGGTGAGTGTTTTCTCATTGTCGTCACCGCGCTCGCCACCGCCATGCAAAAACACCACCAACGGGTATTTCTCGCCAGCCTTCATTTGACGGGGTACGTACAGCCGATAAGGCATGCGCGCCTGGGTCACCGGGTCGGTGAATTCCAGCTTGAGGAAGCTGGCGACCACATCGCTGACATCTTGGCGATGGATCACCAACTCATAGTCATCACTGGCGGAGCCCTGAATGCGGAGTCCCACTTTGTTGGTCCCCGTTTTCAAGTTCGCCATCAGGGGCTGCTTGGCATCGGCGGGCTGGCCATTGACCGTCAAAGTCACCGCTGCGCCGGCTGTTTCAGGCTGGGCCTGAATCAGCACGGCAGCGATGTCGCTTTGCACAGACACTTGGTAGCTGCGCACGCCAGGCGCGAACGCAGGAGACAACTCGGCCCCGCCTGTGACTTGCAAGCTCAATTGCTTGAGATCGGCCGCATGCACAGGCAGCGCCAATGCAAACACCGATCCAGCAATCCCCCATAGACGTTGAAAAGTGGTCAACATAGCGCTGTCTCCTTTGGTCAGTCGGGTGTGATTAACGAACTTTCGCAGCCGAGGCGATCTTGGCTTGCGCGTCTTTCGTGTTCATCTTGTCGTCGTTCCAGAACTGGCTGACCGCGTCTTGGATCGCACCGGAGGTGGCTGAGCCGATGGCCATGCCGTGCGCCACCGAGGGCACCAAACCGCCGTTCTTGGCGGTGGCCACGAAGTCATTCGAGCTCAGCTTGGCGCAGTCGTCGAACTTGGCCAGGTTCATGTTCAAGCGCACGGGGATGGAGCCCTTGTTCAGGTTGAACACTTCTTGGAAGTCGGTCGACATGATGGCCGAAGCAAGGTCTTTTTGCGCCTTGGAATTGGCATCGTCTTTCAGCTTGAACATGGCAAAAGAGTCCACGTTGAAGGTGAAGGATTTGGCGGTACCCGGGGCGGCCACACAGCTGAAGTCAGCACCGGCTTTCTTGCCCGCGGCGACGAATTCACCCTTGGCCCAGTCGCCCATCAACTGCATACCGGCTTCGCCCTTGATGACCATCGCGGTGGCCAAGTTCCAGTCACGGCCAGGGGCGTTTTTGTCAGTGTAGGTCTTGACCTTTTTGAAGGTGTCGAGCACCTTGGTCATGGTGGCACCGGTCAACGCGGCTGGGTCCAATTGCACCAAGGCTTTGTTGTAGAAATCAGCACCGCCGACACCCAAGGCAACGCTTTCAAACGTGGTGAAGTCTTGCCAGTTCTGACCGCCGTGTGCCACGGGGATGATGCCGGCTTTTTTCAGCGCCTCGGCCGCCACAAAGAACTCGTCCCAGTTGGTGGGCACTTTGGCGCCGGCTTTCTTGAAGGCGGCGTTGCTGGCCCACAGCCAGTTCACGCGGTGCACGTTCACCGGGGCGGCAATGTAGTTGCCCTTGTATTTCATGACGTTGGCGACCACAGGAGGCAACAAGGTGTCCCATTTCTCGGCCTTGGCCACATCATCGATGTTGGCCAACACACCTTCGGCGGCCCACTCTTGCAAAGCCGGGCCTTTGATTTGTGCGGCGGCTGGGGCATTGCCCGACACCACGCGCGACTTGAGCACGGTCATGGCGTTGTCACCGCCACCACCGGCCACAGCAAAGTCTTTCCAGGTGTGACCCTTGGCTTGCAAGGTGGCCTTCAGGGCCGCGGCCGATTTGGCCTCGCCGCCGCTGGTCCAGTAGTGCAGCACTTCCACTTCACCGGCGTGAGCTGCCAAAGTCACCACAGCGGCCGTGGCCAACAACGTGCGTTGGAACATTTTCATAGTTTTCAAGAGTGTCTCCTGGTGTGGGGAAAGGCCCCGGGTTGATATTCGAGGTGGCCAAACAGCCTTCCAGAACCTCGACCGGCTCATATTAATATTTCATTAATATATTAATACTGGGTTAAACCCTTATTCAAAAAGCGGGCCAAAACACGTTCGAATTGCCTGCATCCATTAAGCTTCGCGCATGAAACTCCTGCTTGCCGAAGACGATGCGATGCTGGCCGATGCGCTGACCACCCAATTGGGCGGCGCGGGTTTTGTGGTGGAACATGCCCCCAACGGGGCCGTGGCCGAGTATTTGCTGGGCAAAAACAACTTTGACATTGCGGTGCTCGACATCGGTTTGCCGATGATGGACGGCCTGGCCGTGTTGCAACAGGTACGGCAAAGCCAGCCGAGTCTGCCGGTGTTGCTGTTGACCGCGCGCGACGCGCTGGCCGACCGGGTGGCCGGGTTGCAAGCGGGCGCCGACGACTACGTCACCAAGCCTTTTGATTTCCCGGAGCTGTTGGCGCGCTTGCAGGCCTTGCTGCGGCGCACCCAAGCGCAAGCAGGCGCAGCCCAGTTTGGCCGCCTGAGTCTGGACGCCGTATCGCGCCGCGCCTTGGTCGGCGGTGAACCCATGGAATTGAGTGGCCGCGAATGGACTTTGCTGGAGCTCTTGGTGACCCAGCGCGACAAGGTGGTGACCAAAGAAAGCATCACCCAGGCCTGGGGAGCCGACGGTGGTGAGGTGGGTGGCGGCAACTCGATCGAGGTGTACATCCACCGCCTGCGCCGCAAGCTGGAAGACGCGGGCCTGGTGATCCGCACGGTGCGCGGCCTGGGCTATTTGATGGAAGCCGAGGGCTGAGCCCTTCTCGGCTGATCTCTTCCCGCGCACCATGAGCACCGCCACCGCCCTGCCCCCGACCGGTCAAGCCGGGGTCTCGCTGGCCCGGCAATTGCTGCTGTGGTTGCTGCTGCCACAACTGGTGCTGTGGATGGCCGGCGGCGTGGTCACTTACAACATTGCGGCGGGCTATGCCAACCAAGCGGTGGATGCGAGTTTGCTGCAAGCCAGCCGCTCTTTGGCGCGCCAGCTCAAACCAATTGGCAATGGCTTGTTGATTGACTTCCCGCGCGCGGCACAAGACGTGCTGGAAGCGGACCCGCAAGACCGTCAGCTGTACATGGTCAGCTCGCCGCCGGGGCAGTTCATTTTGGGTAATCAGGCCTTGCCGCCGCCGCCGAGCACGAGCACATCAACGAGCGCATCGACAAGCCCATCAACAAGTGCGTCGGCTGACGCGGCCATTCAGTTCAACACGCCGTATTTTTACGACGGGGTCATGCCCATGCATGAGCGTCATGGACAAAAAAACGCCAGCGGCCAGCCACTGCGGCTGGTGGCTTTGTATTTGCGGTTTGGCGAAGACGGGGCGGCGCCACAAACCATGCTGGTGCAGGTGGCCCGCAGCAGCGCCAACCGGCAAGAGTTGGCCAAACGCATCTTGGTGGACATGCTGCCGATGTCGGGCTTGGTGTTGTTGATGACGCTGATCGTGTGGCTGAGCATTCGCGCGGGGCTTTCGCCTTTGGCGCGTTTGCGCCAACAAGTCGAAGGTCGCGCCCCGACCGATTTGGCGCCGCTGCAACTGGCCTCCGCGCCGCGCGAGGTGTGGGCTTTGGCCACCGCCATCAACACCTTGCTGGCCGCCGTGCAAAACACGGTGGCGACGCAAAAGCGCTTTATTGGCGATGCGGCGCACCAGTTGCGCACGCCCCTGGCGGGCCTGAAAAGCCAAACCGAAATCGCCCTGCAGTCCACCACCGACCCGGAGCTGCGCGCGCGTTTGCAGCGGGTCCACGACAGCGCCACCCGCAGCGCGCACTTGGTCAACCAGCTGCTCACCTTGGCCCGGGCCGAACCCGAATCGGCCATGGTGCAAGACCGCCAACGCTTTGACCTGCGGCGCTTGGCGCAAACACGCACCGCCGAGTGGGTGCCGCGCGCGCTGCGCATGGGGGTGGACCTGGGCCTGGCCGACAGCGAGGCCACGCCCGAAGACGCGGTCTGGGTCTGGGCCAACCCCTTGTTGATCAGTGAAGCCTTGAGCAATGTGATTGACAACGCACTGCACTACGCTGGCCCGACCACGCCGCCCAGGGCGCTGGCACCGCAGGTCACGGTGCGCGTGGGTCACGACGGCGAGCGCGCCCTGCTGGAAGTGCTGGACAACGGCCCCGGCATTGCCGCTGCCGATCAGGTGCGCGTGTTCGAGCGCTTTGTGCGCGCCACCGACCGTGGCAACGGCTGCGGCCTCGGGCTGGCGATTGTCAAAGAAATCATCGAGCGCCACGGCGGCGAAGTGCAGCTCAGCGATGCCGTGCCTCATGGACTGCTGGTCCGCATGTGGTTGCCGCTGATCGAAGCCGCTTAACTCAAAGGGGGCTCTTGCATTTGCTCGATCTGCTCTTGCAGCATCAACACCTGACCGCGCCAATAGTCTGGCGTGCCAAACCAAGGGAAGTTGATCGGGAAGATCGGGTCGTCCCACCGCCGCGCCAACCAGGCGCTGTAATGGACCAAGCGCAGGGTGCGCAAAGGTTCGATCCAAGCCAATTCTTGGCGGTCAAAGTCGCGCACCTGCTCATAACCATCGAGCAAAGCGGACAACTGCAAGTTGCGCTGTCGGCGCTCGCCCGACAGCAGCATCCACAGGTCTTGCACCGCCGGGCCCATGCGGGCATCGTCCAAATCCACAAAATGTGGCCCGGCACCGGGCAGATCGGCCGGAGTCCACAAAATATTCCCGGGGTGACAGTCGCCATGCAACCGGATGCGGCCAGCGGCCTGGGCTGCCGTCAACACCGGGTGCATTTGGATGAGCGTCAGGGCTTGCTCCAGCGTGTCAAACCATTCGCGCTCCACTTCCAAAGGAATCATGCGGTGCTGCTGCAGCCACTCGCGTGGCTCGTGCGCAAAACTGGCCACATCCAACGCGGGCCGCACCGCAAAAGGCCGGGCCGCGCCCACGGTGTGGATGCGCGCTAAAAACCGGCCAATCCATTCCAGCACGTCCATGTCGTCCAACTCGGGCGCACGTCCGCCGCGGCGCGGGCTGACCGAAAACGCAAAGCCCGCCGCCTGGTGCAAGGTTTGGCCATTCAGGCACAACGGCGCGACCACGGGTACTTCGGCGGTCACCAACTCAGCGGCAAAATCGTGCTCTTCTTGAATCTGCGCAGCGCTCCACCGCTCAGGCCGGTAAAACTTGACGACAACGGCGGCATGGCCTGCGTGGGGTTCTTCCAAATGGACCTGGTACACGCGGTTCTCGTAAGAACTCAGCGCGGTCAATCGCCCGTCACCCCACAGGCCGACCGAGGCCAATGCGTCGAGCACCACATCGGGGGTCAATTCGGCGTAGGGGTGGCGGGAGGCATGGGGCATGGCAAACATGCCCCGATTGTCGGCGAGTTCACGCGGCCCAGCGGCCTGGCTTCACAAGGCAGATTGAAAAGGTGGTCTGTCAGACTTTCAACAGAGCCATGCCTGCTCATTGGACTTCACCGTCCGGTAAACCGCGCCGCCCTTTTCTCGACGAAAGACCGCACGCCCTCGGCGGCATCTTGGCTGTTGGCCAAGCCCGTTTGCACGCTGATGAATTCATTCATGGCCACCACAGGGCCATACTCCACGGCTTTGAGCACGTTCAAGCGAGTGGCTTCAACCGCCAGCGGCGCTTGCGCGGCAATGGCCTGGGCAATGCGCAACGCCTCGGCCAGTTGCGCACCCGCAGGCACCACGCGCTGCACAAAGTTCAGGCGCAGGGCTTCGGCACTGCCAAATTCATCGCCGGTCAACAGGTGCAGCAAGGCGTTGCCCGAACCGGCCCGCTCGGCCATGCGCAAAGTGGCGCCGCCGGTGGCCATGATGCCGCGTTTGACTTCGAGTTGCGAGAAGCGACCATCGTCCGCCGCCACCACGATGTCGGCCGCCAACATGAGTTCAATGCCCAAGGTGTAGGTGATACCTTGCACCGCCGCCACCATCGGTTTGCCACGGCGGCGATAGCCTTCCATGCCCAAGTTCAGCGGATCCACCAGGCCCAGGGGCACCGATTTTTCACCGCGCTGCATCAACGGGGCGATGGTGGGCAGGTCCAGACCCGCCGTGAAGTGCGCGCCTTCGGCACACAGGACGCCGACGCGCAAATCGGCCTCGTCTTCAAGCCGGGTATAGGCCTCTCCCAGCTCACGGAACATCTTGGGCGTGAAGCCGTTGCGCTTGGCTGGGCGGTTGATCGAGATCTGCAGCACCGCGCCATGCACGGTGCAGTCGATCTGGCCTTCGGGGTGGTGGGTTGGGGTGTTCATGCCTGCATGTTAGGCCGAACCCTGGGGCCGGGCCATTCACGCAGGCGACAGCGCTCAGTAGCTGTACACGCCTTGCTTGGTTTTTCGGCCCAAACGACCGGCGGCGACCATCTCTTTGAGCAAGGGACAGGGGCGGTATTTGCTGTCGCCAAATTCTTTCAGGTACACCTCCATCACCGCCAGGCACACGTCCAGACCGATCATGTCGGCCAGGGCCAACGGGCCAATGGGTTGGTTGCAACCGAGTTTCATGCCGGCATCAATCGCCTCGGCTTCGGCCAGGCCTTCGGCCAGCACAAAGAAGGCTTCGTTGATCATCGGCACCAGAATGCGGTTGACCACAAAGCCGGGCGCGTTCTTCACGGTGATCGGTGTTTTGCCCAGGGCCAGCGCCATGTCGTGCACCGCGTCGTGCGTGGCGTCGCTGGTTTGCAGGCCGCGAATGATCTCCACCAAAGCCATCATCGGCACGGGGTTGAAGAAGTGCATGCCAATGAAACGGTCCGCACGCTGCGTGGCGGCGGCCAGCTGGGTGATCGAGATCGACGAGGTGTTGGACGCGATGATCACATTCGGGGGCAGCATGCCGTCCAACTGCTTCAGGATTTTGACCTTCAGCTCGTGGTTTTCGGTGGCCGCTTCGATCACCAACTGGGTGGACTTTAAGTCGTCATAGCTGGTGCTGCCTTGGATGCGGGCCAGGGCGGCGGCCTTGTCGGCCTCAGAGATTTTTTCTTTCTTGACCAAGCGCTCCAAGCTGCCCTCGACCGTGGCAATCCCTTTGGCCACAGCGGCTTCAGAAATATCGACCATGACGACGGGGATCCCCGAAACCGCACAGGCTTGGGCAATGCCATTGCCCATGGTGCCGGCGCCAATGATGCCTACAGAGTGAATGCTCATCGCTGAAATTTCCTTCGAAACAGTAAAAAAATCTGTGCTTATCTTAGCGGGGTCAGCGCCCCAAATTCCTGACGCAGCGCAGCGCGGGGCCCGCTCATGCGATGATCCCAGCCTCTGCGAGCGGTTCCGAGCTGAAATGAACATCCTGTTTGTCCACCAAAACTTTCCCGGCCAGTTCAAACACTTGGCCCCCGCCTTGGCCCAAGCAGGGCACCAGGTGGTGGCACTGCACATCAATGCCTGCCCGCCCCTGCCAGGCGTTCGGTTGGTGCGGTACCAGCCGCAAGCTCGCTCAGGCCAAGGTACACACCGCTGGCTGGTGGACCTGGAAACCAAAACCATTCGCGGCGAAGCCGCCTACCTTGCCGCGCGGCAATTGCAGCAAGGCGGCTTCAACCCGGACGTGATCGTGGCGCACCCCGGCTGGGGGGAGAGCTTGTTTTTGCAACAAGTCTGGCCCAAGGCCCGCTTGGGTATTTACTGCGAATTTTTTTACCGCGCCGAAGGCGGCGATGTAGGCTTTGACCCCGAGTTCCCCAGTACCGACCCGGACGCCGCCTGCCGCCTGCAACTGAAAAACGCCAACTACGAATTGCACTTTGCCCTGGCCCATGCGGGCCTGGCTCCCACGCAATGGCAAGCCTCGCTGTTTCCTGAGAGCTTTGCCTCGCGCCTCTCTGTCATCCACGACGGCATTCGCACCGACCAAGTCCGGCCCGATGCGCAGGCCCGGGTGCAGTTGAAAACCGCGAACGGCCCGTTGAGTCTGGGGCGAGACGACGAAGTCATCACCTTCGTCAACCGCAACCTGGAGCCGTACCGCGGTTACCACCAGTTCATGCGCGCCCTGCCCGCTTTGCTCAAAGCCCGGCCAAAAGCCCGCGTGCTCATCATCGGCGGCAACGACGTCAGCTATGGCGCCGCACCGCCCCCTGGCCCCACGGGCAAAGCGCAAACCTGGCGCGAGATTTTCTTGAACGAGGTCAAGGACCAACTGGATTTAAGCCGCGTGCACTTTGTCGGCAAAGTCCCCTACGTCGACTTTCTGCGCGTGCTGCAGGTGTCCACCGTGCACGTGTATTTGACCTATCCCTTTGTGCTCAGCTGGAGCCTGCTCGAAGCCATGAGCGTGGGCTGCGCCATCGTGGCCAGCGACACCGCGCCGGTGCGCGAAGCGATTCGCCACGGCGAGACGGGACAGTTGGTGGACTTTTTTGACCCGGCTGCGCTGGCCGAACAAGTCATCGCCCTGTGCAACAACCCGGCCGAACGGGAGCGGCTTGGAGCGCAGGCGCGGGCGTTTGCTGTGAAAAACTATGATCTGAAGACGCGCTGCTTGCCCAGGCAGATCGAATGGGTGACGCAGCTCGCTGAGTAAATCAAATGAACGCCGACCTGCGATCCTGTAGTTACCTGCTCAACTCCTGAACCGCTTCCTCGTCAGCGCCAAGGCGACCCAAAACGACACGCCCGCAAACACCCCCATCACCAGCACATGGCGCAGCGGCTGCTCGGGCCAGCGGTCCATGAAGAGGGGGCGCACCAGGTCCACGGCCACCGACAGCGGCAGCCAGTCGGCGATCATTCGCACGAAGGGCGGCAGTTGGTCACGAGGAAAAAAGATGCCCGACAAGAACATCATGGGCGTGAGGAACAGCGTGAAGTAGTAGGTGAAAAAGTCATACCCTTTGGCCAGGGCGTTGAAGATCAGCGCCATGCAGCTGAAGGTGATGCCTATGCCCAACAGCACCGGCCAAGCGGCCAACAACTTCCAGCTGTGGCTGATGCCCAGGGCCAACATGACGCCCAAGATCGCGGTCACGGTGAACAGGGCTTTGAACGCGGCCCACAGCATTTCGGCCAGCACAATGTCGTCTAGCCGCACCGGCGCGTTCATGATGCCGTCCCAGGTTTTTTGCACATGCATGCGCGAAAACGCCGAATACAGCGCTTCAAAAGTGGCTGCATTCATGGCACTCATGCAAATACTGCCGCTGGCCAAAAACAAGATGTAGGGCACTTTTTCGCCGCCCAATTCAATCTGGCCAATCAGCGAGCCCAGGCCGTAGCCAAAGGCCACCAGCCACATCAACGGCTCGGCAATATTGCCCACCAAGCTGGGGATGGCCAGCTTGCGCCACACCAACAGGTTGCGCAGAAACACGGGCCACCAGCGCATGGACAGCTGCGGCGCGCGCCACACGGAGGGGGCGTGACGCACAGAAGGGTTCAAAGTGTTCATGCGTCCTCCCTGATTTGGCGACCGGTGAGTTTGAGGAACAAGTCTTCCAAGTTCGCGGGGCGGTGCAAGGTGCGCAACTGCGGCCAGGCCTGCAGCGCAAACAGCAAGGGCTGGGTTTGCGCGGTGTAGAAAAACACGGTTTCGCCGCTGACTTCAATGCGCGTGGCCAAGGGCTGGAGTGCGGCATCTTGCGCCAGCGCCAAAGCGCCTGCGCCGTACACCTCCACCACGTCAGGCTCCAGGTGCTCGGCAATCAGGTCGCGGGGTTGGCCTTCGGCAATTTTGCGGCCATGGTCCAAGATCAGCAGCCGGTCGCACAAGCGCTCGGCCTCGTCCATGAAATGGGTGGTTAGCAAGATGGATTTGCCTTGCTGCAGCAGGTTTTGCAAACGCTCCCACATCAGGTGCCGGGCTTGGGGGTCCAGGCCGGTGGTGGGCTCGTCCAGCATCAGCAGGCTGGGGTGGTTGATCAAGGCGCGCGCCAAACTCAGGCGCCGCTTCATGCCGCCCGACAACTCGCCGGGCTTGGCGTTGGCTTTGCTGGTCAGGGCACCAAACTCCAACAAAGGGGCGATGCGCTCGCGGATTTGCGCGTCTTTCAGGCCAAAGTAACGGCCATACACCAGCAGGTTTTCGGCGCACGAAAAATCCGGGTCCAAGGTGTCCATTTGGCTCACCACGCCCAGGCGGCCTTTGATGGCCAGCGCGTCTTTCGGCATGTGCAGGCCGTCAAAATAATCGATCTGTCCGCTGTCCGGCGTGGACAGGCCCAGGCACATGCGCAGGGTGGTGGTTTTACCCGCGCCGTTGGGGCCAATCACCCCCAGGCATTCGCCGGGGTGGATTTGAAAAGAAAGGTCGTTGACCACGGTGGCATCGCCGTAGCGCTTGACCAGGTGGCTGACCGATAACAAGGGTGTGCTCATGGGGGTATTGTGCCGCGCCCAACCCGCACAGCGGACCGATACAATGCGCTCACTTTTCGTTGGAGCCCAATTTGTCTGACCGTTTGGCCGTGTGGCCGCAATATGTGATGCCCAAACGTGCGCTGACCGTGCTCGCGGGCCGACTGGCCAGCGCCCAATGGGGCGCAATGACGCACTGGGCGATCAACCGGTTCGTGGCGCGCTACCGCGTGGACATGTCCGAAGCCGCCGTGCCAGACACGGCCACTTACGCCAGCTTCAATGAATTTTTCACGCGGCCGCTGCGCGAAGGGGCCCGGCCACTGGCACAGGCCGCTTTCATCAGCCCGGTGGACGGCGCCATCAGCCAATGTGGGCCGATCGAGCGCGATCAGATTTTTCAAGCCAAGGGCCATCACTATTCCACGCGCGCCTTGGTGGGCGGCGATGCGACGCTGGCCGCGCAATTCCAGGATGGCCAATTTGCCACGCTGTACCTGAGCCCACGCGACTACCACCGCATCCACATGCCTTGCGCGGGGCGACTCACACGCATGATCTATGTGGCTGGCGATTTGTTTTCGGTCAACCCGGCTACGGCGCGCGGTGTGCCAGGTTTGTTTGCGCGCAACGAGCGCGTGGTGTGCGTGTTCGAGTCCGACTGGGGTCCCTTTGTGTTGACCCTGGTGGGCGCGACGATCGTCGGCAGCATGGCCACCGTGTGGCACGGCCTGGTGAATCCGCCCCGGCCCGGCGTGGTGCAAGAGTGGCGCTACGACAGCCAGGACATTCGCTTGCAGCAAGGCCAAGAAATGGGCCGGTTTTTACTCGGGTCCACTGTGGTGATGCTGTTCCCCCAAGGGGCGATGCACTTCAATGCCGACTGGACACCGGCCCGCCCCATTCGCATGGGCGAGGCGATGGGGACTTAAATCTCGATCTTGGAACCCAGCTCGACCACCGCGTTGGTGGGCAGGTTCAAGAACTCGGCGGCTGCGCTGGCGTTGTGGTGCATTTGAGCAAACAGCTTTTCACGCCACGTGGCCATGCCACCGCCGATGGTGGGAATCACGATGTCACGCGACAGGAAATAACTGGTGTTCATCGGGTCCAATTCGCAGCCGTGGCCTTTGAGTTGCTCCAAGGCTTTGGGCAAGTCGGGGTCATTTTTGAAGCCGTAATTCACAATCACTTGCCAGCAGTCATGGCCCAAGGGCTCAAACTCCAGTCGTTTGTCCAAGCCAATCCACGGGATTTCATGTGAGCGCACAGTGACAAACAAGTTTTGCCGGTGCAAGACTTTGTTGTGCTTGAGGTTGTGCAACAAGGCGTTGGGCACGTTGCCGTTTTCGGCGGTCAAAAAGACCGCTGTGCCTTCCACCCGAGCGGGTGGGGCCAGAAACACCGCCTCTAAAAATTCACTCAGCTTGAAGGCATCGGCTTGCAAGGCTTCGCGCATCAAGCGCCGGCCGTCGTTCCAAGTCAACATCAAGGTAAAAATCGCACCGCCAATCACCAACGGGAACCAGCCGCCATCAAACAGCTTCATCAGGTTCGAGGCCCAGAAAGCAAAGTCGACCAAGAAGAAAAAGCCGGTGGCCCCCACGCACAAGGCCAAAGGCAGCTTCCAGCCATAGCGGATCACATAGAAGGTGAGCACGGTGGTGATCAGCATGTCGGTGCACACCGCAATGCCATAGGCGCCGGCCAAGTTGCTGGACGAGCGGAACATGCCCACCGCCAGCACGATCATGGCAAACAAGCCCCAGTTGACGAAAGGCATGTAGATTTGCCCCATGTCGGTGACGCTGGTGTGCAGCACCTGCAGGCGCGGCAGATAGCCGAGCTGAATCACCTGCTTGGTGACGCTGAAAGCGCCTGAAATCAAGGCCTGTGACGCGATCACCGTGGCCATGGTGGCCAGGCCCACCAGGGGCAGCAGCGCCCAGTCCGGCGCCATCATGAAGAAGGGGTTTTTCACCGCTTCAGGGTTGGCCAGCAGCAAGGCGCCTTGGCCAAAATAGTTCAAAGTCAAAGACGGCATGACCACGGCAAACCAGGCCAGTCGAATCGGCTTTTTGCCAAAGTGGCCCATGTCGGCGTACAGCGCTTCGCCGCCGGTGACACACAGCACCACGGCCCCCAAAATGATGAAGGTGATGCCCGGAAAGTCCCACATGAACACAATCGCGTAGTGCGGGCTCATGGCCCACAAGATGCTCGGGTTGGTGGCAATGTGGTACAGGCCCAGCGCGGCAATCACCGCAAACCACACCACGGTGATGGGGCCGAAAAATTTGCCAATGCCCGCCGTGCCGCGCTTTTGCACCGCAAACAGCCCAAACAAAATCACCAAGGTCAGGGGAATCACAAAGCGCTTGAACGTGGGCGAGACCACCTCCAAACCTTCGACCGCGGACAACACCGAAATGGCGGGCGTGATGACCCCGTCGCCATAAAACAAACAGGTACCAAAAATACCAACGATCAACAAGCGCCGGCGCAACTCGGGCCGGTCTTTGACCGATTGCGAGGCCAGCGCCAGCATGGCCACCAAACCGCCTTCGCCGTGGTTATCCGCTTTGAGCACCAGGGACACGTACTTGACCGAGACGATGGTGGTCAAGGTCCAGAAGAAGATGGACAAAATGCCAAACACGTTGTCGGGCGTGAAAGGCACATGACCTGAACCAAACACTTCTTTGACCGCGTACAAAACGCTGGTCCCGATGTCGCCGTAGACGACACCGATAGCGCCCAAGGTGAGCGCAGTAAGGGATGATTTAGTGGCTGACACAGATTTGCCAAGCAAGCAGCCTGGCTCCAAAACGCACAAGCACCGTATTCTGCGCTTCTTGCCTGCGTCAGGCTATCTCAGTCGGGGGCGCGGGCCGCTGAAAATGCAAAATGTTGCATTGCAGCAACTTTGTCAGGCCTTTGAAATCAAGCTTTCAGTCATACACCTCGGCATGCGGGTCGCTGGCTTCGAGTTCGTAGCTGGCGGCCAACATGGCCAGGCGGCCAATCACGCCGTACATGTAAAAACGGTTGGGCACGCTGGCACCGGGTTTGACGCCGGGTTGCGGCAAATGCGGGGTGTCTTCAAACGCCAGGGGCACAAAGCTGGCCCCGGGGGCGTTCAGGTTTTCATCGATGCCGCGCTCGGCATGCACGCGGTAAAAACCACCGACCACATAGCGGTCCATCATGTAGACCACCGGCTCGGCCACCGCGTCGTTGATGCGCTCATGCGTCAAAACGCCTTCCTGGATGATCACATCGCTCACCGTCTGGCCGTCTTTGATGACATTCATCTTGTTACGGGTCTTGCGGTTCAACGCGTCCAAGTCGGCCACGTCACGCACCGTCATGATGCCCATGCCGTAAGTGCCGTTGTCGGCTTTGACAATCACAAAAGGCTTTTCGTTGATGCCGTATTCTTTGTATTTGCGTTTGATTTTGGTCAGCAGTGCATCCACATTGCTGCGCAGGCATTCCATGCCGGTGCCTTCGGCAAAGTTGACATCGCCGCACTGGTTGAACATCGGGTTGATCAACCACGGGTCGATGCCCAGCAATTTGCCAAAACGCTTGGTAACTTCTTCGTAGCACTGAAAGTGCTGGCTCTTGCGCCGCACATGCCAGCCGGCGTGCAGCGGGGGCAGCAAATGCTGCTCATGCAATTCTTCCAAAATGCCCGGCGCACCGGCCGACAAATCGTTGTTCAACAAAATCGTGCAGGGGTCAAAGTCCTTCATCCCCAGGCGGTGGCGGGTGCGCACCACCGGTTCCAGCGTCACCGATTCGCCGTTGGGCAAATCGATCACCGTGGTGTCCTTGATTTCAGGATTGATCGAGCCGATGCGCACGTTCAAACCCGCCATGTGGAAGATGCGCTGCAACTGCACCACATTGGTCAGGTAAAACGGGTTGCGGGTGTGGTTCTCCGGAATGATGAGCAGGTTTTTCGCTTCGGGGCAGATTTTTTCAATCGCCGCTTGCGCCGCCTGCACCGCCAGCGGCAGCATCTCGGGGGTCAGGTTGTTCCAGCCGCCAGGAAACAAATTGGTGTCGACCGGCGCCAGTTTGAAGCCCGCATTGCGAATGTCCACCGAGGTGTAAATGGGCGGGGTGTGCTCCATCCACTCCAGACGAAACCAGCGCTCAATCGCCGGCATCGAGTCCAGAATGCGCTGCTCCAGCTCATTGATGGGGCCTGTCAGCGCAGTTACGAGGTGAGGAACCATGAAAACAACCTTTGTACCGGTGTGAAGGAAATTCAGAATCCCTTTATATGGGGCGGCCTCTGAACATTGCAAGCGCCGGGGCGACAGCGCGAAAGAATGGAGAAGGAGTGTGAAACCTCAGTGACGTACTTCACCCTCGCCCAGCACCACGTACTTGAGCGAGGTCAAACCCTCGATACCGACCGGGCCACGGGCATGGAACTTGTCGGTCGAGATGCCGATTTCAGCGCCCAGGCCGTACTCAAAGCCATCGGCAAAACGGGTGCTGGTATTGACCATCACACTGGCCGAATCGATTTCGCGCAAAAACTGCTGGGCATGCATGTGGTCGCGGGTCAAGATGGCATCGGTGTGGTGGCTGGAGTAATGGTTGATGTGGGCAATCGCCGCGTCCACCCCGTCCACCACTTTGACGCTGATGATCGGGGCCAAATACTCTTCAAACCAGTCTTGCTCGGTTGCCGCCACCACGTTGGCACCGGGCACGGTGGACAAAATCGCCAGCGCCTCAGGGCAGCAACGCATTTCCACGCCTTTGGCCGCATAGACCGCGCCGATGGCGGGCAAAAACTCGGCCGCCGAGGCGCGCGCCACCAGCAGGCCCTCGCTCGCATTGCAGGGGCTGTACTTTTGCGTCTTGGCGTTGTCGGCCACTTTGACGGCCATGGCCAAATCAAAGGGATGGTCAATGTAGGTGTGGCAGTTGCCGTCCAAGTGCTTGATCACGGGCACTTTGGCATCGCGGCTGATGCGCTCGATCAAACCCTTGCCACCGCGCGGAATCACCACATCGACAAACTGCGGCATGGCGATCAAATGGCTCACGGCGTCGCGGTCGGTGGTTTGCACCAGTTGCACCGCGTCTGCGGGCAGGCCGCTGTCGGTCAGCGCTTGCTGCACCAACAAAGCCAGCGCCTTGTTCGATTCAAAGGCCTCCGAGCCGCCGCGCAAAATGCAGGCGTTGCCGCTCTTGATCGACAAACTTGCGGCCTCGATGGTGACGTTCGGGCGGCTCTCAAAAATCATGCCGAACACGCCGATCGGCACCCGCATTTGACCCACACGAATACCGCTGGGCATCTGCTTCATGCCGATGATTTCGCCAATCACATCGGGCATGGCGGCCAGTTGTTCGCAGCCTTGGGCGCAGGTTTCCAGCACTTGGGGGCTGAGTTTCAGGCGGTCTAACATCGGGCCGGCCAAGCCTGCAGCCTGCGCACGCGCCAGGTCTTTGGCGTTGTCAGCTTGCAAGCGCGCGGTGTTCTCACGCAGCAAAGCGGCCAAGCGCTTCAGCGCTGCGCTTTTGACCGCCACCGAGGCCTTGGCCATCTGTGCCGAAGCGGTTTTGGCCTGTTGCCCCAGTGCGCGCATGTGCGCGGCGACGGGGTCGTTGTCCAGTAAGGCGTTGTGTGGCGAAGTCATGGCCCGTATTTTCGCATTGTCGGCCTCAGCGCGCCGCGCAGGCCCGGCTCATGCGCATGGCCAGGCGCTGCAGGGCTTGCCAGCCGTCGGTCGGCCACTCGGGCACTTTCAGACCTTTGACAATGCCGTCCACCTGGTGCGCGGCCAGCAGCATGCGGCCCAGGTTGGCCTCTGACAGGCGCGGCAAGATGCGTTCAAACAGCTTTTCTTTGGCGCCCCAGATGCGGTTCTCGCGCAAGGCCATGGGCAGGGGTCGGCCTGCGGCCATCGCGTCTTTCACGCGCTTGAGGGCACGAATGTCTTCGGCCAGGGTGTAGTGCACCAGCACCGCGGCCTCGCCCTCGGCCTGCAAGCCTTCGAGCATGCGCTGCACCCGCGCCACTTGGCCTGAGAGCACCGCCTCAGACAGCTTGAACACGTCGTAACGCGCCACATTCACCACCGCCTCTTCCACTTGGGCCTGGCTCAACTCGCCGGCCGGGTACAGCAAGCCGAGTTTTTGGATTTCTTGGTGCGCAGCGAGCAAATTGCCTTCCACCCGGTCCGCAAAAAACTGCAGCGTGTGCTGCCCTTCCTCGCCGGCCGCCACGCGCTGGCCTTGGGCTTGCAAGCGCTGCGCGATCCACATCGGCAAGGCTGAACGCTCGACCGGCTCCACTTGCAAGGTGACACCAAAATTGTCCAGTGCGCCAAACCAAGCGCCCTTTTTGGTCGCAGCGTCCAGGCGCGGCAGCAAGAGCAGCGTCAAGGTGTCGGTGTTGCCCTGCGCGGTCTCGGCCAGATGCTGAATCGCCGCGCTGCCTTCTTTGCCCGGCTTCCCCGAAGGAATGCGGATCTCGACGATCTGCCGATCGGCAAACAAGCTGAGGGAACTGCCGCTGGCCAGTACCTCACTCCAGTCAAAATGCGCGCCCGCCACGCTGTGCACGCTGCGCTCGGTATAGCCTTGCGCGCGGGCCGCGCTGCGAATGGCATCGGCGGCCTCTTGCACCAACAAGGGCTCGTCACCGTGCACCGTGTACAGGCTGCGCAAACCCTTTTGCAGGTGTGTGCTCAGTTGCGGCAAGCCCAGTTGCATGGCTTACCAGGCCCGAACCGCGCCCAGTCGGCGCATGATTTGTTGCACGATGTCGGTCTGCATGTCGCGGTAAAGCGTGGCTTCTTCGATCTCTTTGGACAAGGCCACCGTCTCGGTGTAGCTGAGATCGCGTTGCTGAAACAGCTCCACATCCGGGATCAGCGCTTTGCCGGCGGGCGTGCGCAAGCGGAACTTGATGCGCAAGCGCAGTTGCTGTTCGCGCACCTGGCCAGAGGCGTTCATGCCGACCACCACACGCTGACGCTCTTCCGAAAAAATGTCCAACACCACGTCCGACTTGAGCATCTCGGACGGATCTTTCGGTACATCCAATTGCCCGGTAGCGAGCAGACTGCGTCGCATTTCTGTGCCCATGGACGAGTTGGCGGGCAAGGTCAGATACACCGTTTTGAAGGCAAATTGGGTGGGTTGGCGCAAGGTAAAACCGCAGCCGCTCAAGCTGGCGCTCAGCAGAGCGGCCGCCGCCAGCGGCAGGCCCAGACTGCAAGCGCGCAACAGCTGGCGGCGTTGCATGGTCATACCACCAGGTTCACCAAGCGACCGGGCACGACGATGACTTTTTTGGGTGCGGCACCAGCCGCTTGTTTCTGGAACTCTTCACTGGCGATGGCCGTTTGCTCAATCAAGGCCTTGTCAGCCGTGGCAGGGACCACAATGGCGCCGCGCAACTTGCCATTGATTTGCAGCATCAACTCGATCTCGTCGCGCAGCAAGGCCGTATCGTCCACCCCCGGCCACGCCACGTCCAACAAGTCACCGCAGCAGGCGGCATAACCTAATTCGGTCCACAGGGTAAAGGCAATGTGTGGGCAGACGGGGTACAGAACGCGCAGCATGATCGAGACACATTCGGCCAAGGCCGCCTCATCTTCGGTGCTGTCGCTCAAAGCGGCATCGTCCAAGGTGTTGAGCATCTTCATCAACGCCGACACCACGGTGTTGTACTGCATGCGCTCGTAGTCGTAATTGGCCTGCTTCAGCACGGTGTGAATATCGCGGCGCAAGTCTTTGGCGGCTTTGCCAAAGGTGACGGGCTGGCTGCGGTCCACCGCAATCCCCGCTTTCAAACGGGCCTCGTGCTTCACGGCGAAGTTCCAGACGCGACGCAAAAAGCGGTAACTGCCTTCGACCCCCGCGTCGCTCCACTCCAAGGTGGCCTCGGGCGGCGAGGTGAACATGGTGTACAGCCGGGCGGTGTCGGCGCCGTATTTTTCAATCAGGTCTTGGGGGTCCACACCGTTGTTCTTGGACTTGGACATGGTGCCCACGCCCTCGTAATCAATGGCGGTGCCCACTGGCAATTTGCCGTCGCTGCTGTCGGCTTCGTTTTTGAGCTGGGCGCCCACCACTTTGCCCGCATCGTCGAGCACGTGCTCCACATCGTGCGGCCAGAAATAGTCTTTGCCCCCTTTGGCGGTGCGGCGCGAGTAAATGTGGTTCAGCACCATGCCTTGCGTGAGCAGTTTGCTGAAGGGCTCGTCCACCGTCACCAGGCCCATGTCGCGCATGACCTTGGTCCAAAAACGGGCGTACAGCAAGTGCAAAATCGCATGCTCGATACCACCAATGTATTGGTCCATGCCACTGCCGCCAGTGGCGGCTTGGAGGTCGCGCATCCAATACTGCGCGCCCTCGGCCACCATCGCCTCGGTGTTGTTGGGGTCGCAATAGCGCATGAAATACCAGGACGAGTCGACAAAAGTGTCCATGGTGTCGGTTTCGCGGCGCGCGGGTTGGCCGCACACCGGGCAGGTCACGCCCGCATGAAAGCCTTCGTGCTTGTGCAGCGGGTTGCCGGAGCCGTCAGGGATGCAATCTTGCGGCAGCACCACGGGCAGGTCTTTTTCAGGCACGGGCACCGCGCCGTGTTCTTCACAGTGGATGATCGGGATCGGCGTGCCCCAGTAACGCTGGCGGCTCACGCCCCAGTCACGCAGACGCCAGGTGGTTTTCTTTTCGCCCAAGCCTTTGGCGGCCAGCCACTCGGCCACTTTCGTGACGGCGGCTTTTTGATTCAAGCCATCAAGTTCGCCAGAGTTCACGCAAACGCCATTTTGTTTGTCGGCATACCATTCTTGCCATGCGGTGGCGTCAAAGGCCTGGCCTTTGACTGAGACCACCTGCTGGATCGGTAAGGCGTATTTCAATGCAAACGCGAAGTCCCGCTCATCGTGCGCGGGCACGCCCATGACCGCACCATCGCCGTAGGACATGAGCACATAGTTCCCCACCCACACTTCGACCTGCGCGCCGGTCAAAGGGTGCGTGACGAAGAGGCCGGTGGCCATGCCTTTTTTCTCTTGCGTGGCCAACTCGGCTTCGGTGGTGCCGCCGCTCTTGCATTCTTCCAAAAACGCCGCCAAAGCCGGGTTGCTTGCCGCCGCATGCAGCGCCAGCGGGTGCTCGGCAGCGACCGCGCAGAACGTGATGCCCATGATGGTGTCGGCGCGGGTGGTGAAGACATACATCTTGCCCTCGCCAATCAGCGCCCCATCGGCCCCAGCGATGTCGTGCGTGAAAGCAAAGCGCACGCCCTCCGACTTGCCGATCCAGTTTTCCTGCATCAAGCGCACTTTGTCGGGCCAGCCGTTCAGCGTGGCTTTGGGGTTGCCGATTTGCACGTGGTCAAGCAACTCTTGCGCGTAACGGGTGATGTCCAGGTAGTAGCCCGGAATTTCTCGCTTTTCCACCAGCGCACCGGTGCGCCAGCCCCGTCCGTCAATCACCTGCTCGTTGGCGAGTACCGTTTGGTCCACCGGGTCCCAATTGACGACTTGGGTCTTGCGGTAAGCGATGCCTTTTTCAAGCATCTTGAGGAACAGCCACTGGTTCCATTTGTAGTACGTCGGGTCGCAGGTGGCGACCTCGCGCGACCAGTCGATCGCCAAGCCCATGGCCTGCATCTGCTGCTTCATGTAAGCGATGTTTTCGTAGGTCCATTTGGCGGGCGGCACGCCGTTTTTGAGTGCCGCATTTTCGGCGGGCAAACCAAACGCATCCCAACCCATGGGCATCAGTACATTGAAGCCCTTCATGCGCAGATAGCGCGTGAGCATGTCGTTGATGGTGTAGTTACGCACATGGCCCATGTGCAACTTGCCGCTGGGGTAAGGCAGCATGGAGCAGGCGTAATATTTCTGTTTAGATGCGTCTTCGGTCACGCGGTAAGCGTCCCGCGCGTTCCATTGGCCTTGCGCCGAGGGTTCGATGTCGAGGTGGTTGTACTTGTCTTGCATGGTGCAAATTGTAGGGGCTTGGCCTGGGGTCTCAGGCGCTGCGCGCGGAGGCCGCGAAATTGACAGATTTCAGCGCGCGACGGCGGCGACAGGGGCCTCGGCGACGAAACCCATCCGGGATAAACCGGCTTTTTGCGCCACCCCCATGACTTCGACCACACGGCCATAAGGCACCGCTTGGTCGGCGCGCAATTGCACCTCGGTGTCCGGTCGTTGCGAGGCCACCGCTTGCAGCCGCGATGCCAACTCAGGCAGGCCCACCGCTTGGTCGTTGAAAAAGACCTGCCCTTGGCCGTTGACCACCAAGCTCACGGCCAACGGTGCTTGCCCTGCCTGCGCGCCCTCTGTTTTGGGCAGCTCTAAGCGGATCGCGCTGGTCAGCAAAGGCGCGGTCAAAATAAAGATCACCAGCAGCACCAGCATCACGTCCACCAAAGGGGTGACGTTGATATCGCTCAGGGGCGCATGGGAGCGCGAACGTTCTAGGCGTCCAAAAGCCATGCTCAGGCCTCGCCGCTCAACAGGGCGCGCAGGTCCTGGGCAAAGCCTTCCAACTGGGCTTCAATGCGACCGACCTGCCGACCCATGATGTTGTAGGCCAGCACCGCCGGAATCGCCACCGCCAAGCCTGTGGCGGTCATGACCAAAGCTTCACCAACCGGACCCGCGACTTTGTCGATGGTGATTTGCCCGGCTTCGGCCATGCCGGTGAGCGCATTGAAAATACCCCACACGGTGCCCAGCAAACCAATGAAGGGCGAGGTGGAACCGGCCGTCGCCAGCAACAATTGGCCCCATTGCAGCCGTTGGACCGTCAAGTCCAAGGCATCACGCAGCACACGGGTCAGCTGCGCCGAGCGATCCCCCGCCGCCGCCAGGGTGCCGCCCAGCGGCAACAAGCTGACCGAGAGCAAAGGGCTGACACAGCCGTCCCGGTCAAAATGCGCCACCTGCTGGGTGGCACGCTCAAAATCAGGGGCTTGCCAAAAGGCGGCGATGCTGCGCGTCACATCGGCTTGCACGCGCCGCAGCAAGCGCCATTTCCAGGCGATGACCACCCAGCAGGCCATGGACAGGGCCAACAGCAACAGGGCCAGGCTTTGGGTCAGAGAGTCGCCGTGGGCTACCGAGTCAAGCCAAATCACAATGCGCCGCCTGGGTGTTCAGACTCAGCGCAGGCCGAGCACATCGAACATGTCGAACAGGCCACGCTCTTGCGTCGCCAAAAACCGCACCGCGCGCAAGCTGCCCTGCGCATAAGTGGCCCGGCTCGACGACTTGTGCGTCACCTCGATGCGCTCGCCGGTACCCGCAAACAGCACCGTGTGATCACCCACAATGTCGCCGCCGCGGATGGTGGCAAAACCGATGCTCGACGGGTCGCGCTCACCGGTCACCCCTTCGCGCGCATAGACAGCGCAGTCTTTCAAATCCCGGCCCAAAGCATCGGCAATCACCTCGCCCATTTTCAGGGCCGTGCCCGACGGGGCATCCACCTTGTGGCGATGGTGCGCCTCGATGATTTCAATGTCGTAGCCGGTGGCCAGCGCTTTAGCGGCCATCTCCAGCAGTTTCAAGGTCACGTTCACGCCCACGCTCATATTGGGCGCCATGACGATGGCGATATCTTGGGCAATTTCAGCGATCTCTGCTTTTTGCGCGTCAGAGAAACCGGTCGTGCCGATCACGGCTTTCACACCCAGCGCCCGGCACACCTGCAAATGGGCCAGGGTGCCCTCAGGCCGGGTAAAGTCGATCAAAAATTGGGCGCCCTGCAGGCCTTGCGGCACATCGGCCGTCACCAACACACCGCTGGCTTGGCCTGTCCAGGCGCTGGCATCTTGCCCCAGCGCCGGGCTGCTGGCCATGTCCAAAGCACCCGTCAAGCGGCAGTCGTCTGACTGACCGATCGCCTCGATCAGCATATGGCCCATGCGGCCAGTGGCACCGGCCACCGCAATGGCCAAAGAAGTCGTAGAAGGCATGATGTCAGTCAATGAAAGCCGTTTGGCGAAAAAGCCCTGCCGCCTCAGCGCGCATCAGGCTCCAGGGGCGGGTAACTGCTGGGCAAAGGCAAAGGGGCCGTGAAAGGAACGGGGGTGGCGGCTTTGGCCGGCGGGAATTTACGTAAATCTTCTTCCCTGGCCTGCAACAGGGGCGGAGTGCTTAACTTTTTGTCGCCCACCAAGCGTTGCACAAATTCATTTTCGCTGGGCAGTTCATCGCCATCGATCTGCGACAAAGTGTCAGCCTTGAACAGCACCGTCAATTTGAAACTTTGCGGCGCCACGCCTTGGCGTCGGATGGTGAAAACGTAATCCCAGCGGTCCCCGTGAAACAGACTGGACACCAGGGGCGTTCCTAAAATTTCTTTCACCTGTGCCCGCGCCATGCCCAACCGGAGCGCCTGGCGCTGCTCGCGCGATACAAAATTGCCTTGAACCACTTCCGGCTTGTACAACCCAAACTGCTCCAGATTCACATGGGGGCTTACCAACGAACAAGCGGACAAGCCCACGGCAACCGCCAGCCCCAGCATCAGACGCAGGAACCAAGAATAGGGAAAAGACTGATAAGCTGTCATGAATGCGTGCAAGCCCTGTGATCAAGTCATTGTAGCGGCACGCCTGCTCCACTTGGCCCGCTTTTGGAATTGCCTTTTCTCTATGGACCATTCAGACGAACTCAAAAACACAGGCCTGAAAGTCACCCTGCCTCGCCTGAAAATTCTGGATGTCTTTCAAAAAGGGGGGCAGCGGCACATGACCGCTGAAGACGTGTTCAGGTATTTGCTGGCCGAAAATGCCGATATCGGACTGGCCACGGTCTACCGGGTACTGATGCAGTTTGAGCAGGCCGGCATTTTGAGCCGCAACCATTTTGAGAGCGGCAAGGCCGTTTATGAGCTGAATGAAGGTCAGCACCACGACCATATGGTCTGCCTTGATTGCGGCAAAGTGGAAGAGTTTTACGACCCTGAAATTGAGCAGCGCCAGCAAGCCGTGGCGCTGGCCAAAGGCTTTGTCATCGCTGACCACGCGCTGAGCTTGTACGCACACTGTACGCGCCAGCCCTGCCCGCACCGGATCAGCAATTAGCCCAACGGCCTCTCGCTCCCCGCTGCGTTACACGTTGCCTGAAAGCATGGCGCGGCGTTGGCGCTCCATGAAATCTTGGTAGGTGTCGATGCCGCGCATCTGCAAAATCGTGTTCCGCACAGCGGCCTCAACCAACACCGCAATGTTTCGGCCCGCCACCACCTGAATCACCACCTTGCGCACCGCAATGCCGAGGACATCTTGGGTCAAGGGCTCGGTTGGCAAACGCTCATAGTCGCGCTCAAAACTTTCCTTGCGCACCAAATGGACGATCAGTTTCAAGCGCATTTTGCGGCGCACCGCGGTCTCACCAAAAATGCCGCGGATGTCCAGCAAACCAATGCCGCGGACCTCCAACAAGTTTTCGAGCAACTCCGGGCAACGCCCTTCAATGGTGGTCTGGTTGATGCGGAAAAGGTCCACGGCATCGTCGGCCACCAAACCATTGCCGCGTGAAATCAACTCCAAGCCCAGCTCGCTTTTACCCAGGCCTGACTCGCCTGTGATCAGCACACCCAAGCCCAAAATGTCCATGAACACGCCGTGCATGGTGGTGCGGTCGGCAAAGTGCTTGGACAAATACGCCCGCAAGACATCGATAACAAACGCCGACGACTCGCGGGTGGAGAACATCGGGATCTGGGCTCGCTCGCACATCGACAGCAGCGCGTCCGGCGCCACCTGGTCATCGGCCAGCACCACGACCGGCGGTTCCAGCGTCACGATGCGGGCAATACGGCGGGCGCAGTCTTCGGGGGTGGAGTTCACCAGGTAGGCAATTTCCCGCTCGCCCAAAATTTGCACCCGGTAGGGGTGGATGTAATTGAGGTAACCGACCAGATCAGCGCCGGAACGGGCCGCGCGCACAGCCACTTCGTCAAAGCGGCGTTCAGAAGCACCCAGCCCCGCAATCCATTGCCACTTGAGCTTGCCTCGATGGTCTTCGAACAAGACATCGGCACTGACCACGGTAGGTTTCATGGCACCCGAAAAAAGTTTAGACGGTTTGGGCGGACTGCCAAGTGGCAATCAAAGCGTGCAGCGACGCTTGGTCGGGACTGGTCTTGATCTTCTCACGCAAGGCGGCGTCACTGAGCAGCTCGGCAATTTCTGACAGGATTTCTAAATGCTTTTGCGTGGCCGCCTCAGGCACCAGCAAAAAAATCAGCAAGCTCACCGGCTGTTCATCCGGGGCGTCAAAGCCAATGGCTTGGGCCAATTGGAACACTGCCGCCATCGGCGACTTCAGCCCTTTGATGCGCCCATGGGGAATGGCCACACCATGGCCTAAACCGGTCGAGCCCAGCCGTTCACGGGCAAACAGGCTGTCAGTGACCAAAGCCCGCGACAGGCCGTGCAGGTTTTCAAACAACAGCCCCGCTTCTTCAAAAGCGCGCTTTTTGCTGGTCGCCTCAAGGCCGACGAGGACTTGAGCAACCGGAAGGATGGAGGAAAGGCGGTTCATTTCGAATCGGATTATGCACCCACCCAAGGGTTTCCCATTAAGACCCCTGTTTACAGGCTGTCACCTATGCAAAAGGCCGCTTTGCAGCGGCCTTGAACGGGTCATTTCAAAAAAGCTCACATCATGCGCTTTGGGGCTTCATGGTGGTGATTGGTCAATTTGGTCTTGTGCCGCACCACTTGTCGATCGAGTTTGTCCACCAGCTCATCGACGGCCGCATACAGGTCTTCATGCGCACTTTCTGCAAACAAATCACTGCCTTTGACGTGGATATTGCATTCGGCCCGTTGTCGTTTTTCCTTTTCCTTTTGCTTTTCAACGGTCAGGAGCACCTTGACATCGACCACCTGGTCAAAGTGGCGGGTGATGCGGTCCAATTTGCCGGTCACATACGATCGCAATGCGGGGGTGACCTCCAGGTGGTGTCCACTGATTGTCAAATTCATACTCGTAGCCTCCTGCTCTTTCTGGGTTGGAAAAATTGAACCTTGACTTCACTATGCGCCCCCGATGGGATTAACACAAGGGCGTTGGGGGTACCCCCTCAAAAAGGTCCGATTTCGATCTGAAACCGCCAATTCAGTGCTAAGCTGTGAGGCGAAGCTCAACACGAGCCATCCACCATTGCCTTGCATCTGGACGCCCTGAACCCCTCTGTTCTTTCCACTGAAAGGAGCGCCTTGGTCCTCATGGGTGGGGGTGCCCGCACCGCCTACCAAGCCGGCGCCTTGCAGGCGCTGAGCGCCCTGCTTCCGACTCCGCAACGATTCCCTTTTGACATTCTGGTGGGTACCTCGGCCGGTGCCTTGAATGCGAGCTTTCTCGCCGGTCAAGCCCAACACGGCGCGCAGGCCTTTGCGCAGTTGGCGCAGTTTTGGACCCGCATTCGATCTGAAGCGGTGTACCGGCTGCCCCCCACCCCTTTGAGCCGATTCAGCCGATGGGCAACGGCTTTGGGTGTGACTTTGACGGCACGCAAACAAGGTGCGGCGTTGGACAACATGCCTTTGGTCGACACCCTGCACCACGCTATCGACCTGACGGGCATCGACGAAGCTTTAAACAGCGGCGCGCTGCATGCCCTGGCGGTCACCGCCTCCAGCTATTCCAGCGGCGTGCATTGGACTTTTTGCCACACCGCGGAAAACCTGGGTGCCACACCCTGGAGCCGTCCGGGCCGCCGAGCGGAGATGCAACCGATCACCATCGAACATCTGATGGCCTCGAGTGCGATTCCCTTCATCTTTCCGGCCACCCCGTTGTGGGTCGATCACGGGGTCGAGTATTTTGGCGATGGCTCCATGCGCCAGATCTCGCCCCTGGCGCCGGCGGTGCACATGGGCGCCACGAAAATCCTGGCCATCGGTGTAGGTCAGCCCCAACGGGGCGCCTTGATCCTGAATGCCACGCCACACCACCCGCCCACGCTGGGAACGATCGCCGGTCACGCCATGGCCAGCGTCTTTCATGACACCTTGCAAGCCGATGTGGAGCAACTGGAGCGCGTCAACGCCACCGTGGCCGAGTTGAACGCGGGCGTGCGTGACCAATTGCCCTTCAAGCAAGTGCAGGTTTTGTCCTTGCAGCCCAGTGCTTCGCTGGATGCTTTGGCGCAAGCCCATGTGCATGAATTGCCCGCCGATCTGCACCGGGTGCTGGACGGGCTGGGCGCGCTGAGGGGCGGTGGCGCAGCGCTGAGCAGTTATTTGCTGTTCGAGCCCGGTTTTGTGCAGGCCCTGATGCGCATGGGCGCGGCCGATGTGATGGCGCGCCGTGACGAATTTGTGACATTTTTAACGCCCACGAACACATGATCCGGTGCGATAATCGCGCCACTTGATTTGATGGAGACACCCACCGTGGAAAGCTACCCCAGTTGGTAGCTTTCGGATGATTCAGGTCTGACCCGCGTCGTTCGAAAGCTGCCGTGCCCCTTTTGCCGCCTTTTTGAATCACTCGGGTCACCGACCTTTGTTCATCTGCCATGCTCAATATTTTCACTTTGGCCAATGGCCGCCTCTTCCAAGAAGAGATCGAATCCCTGGAAGAGCTCTCCAAGTTCCAACCCATTTGGGTCGACTTGGAGTCCCCCACCCTCGAAGAAAAGCGCTGGATCAAACAGTACTACGGCCTGTCCATCCCGGAAGACGCGATGGACGAGGACATCGAGGAATCGGCCCGCTTTTACGAAGAAGACAACGGCGAATTGCACATTCGCAGTGACTTTTTGATCGCCGACGAAGACGAGCCACGCACCGTGCGCTGCGCTTTCATCTTGAACCAACACAACGCCGATCTGCGCAGCCGCGGCGTGCTGTTTTCTATCCACGACGAAGACGTGCCGGTGTTTCGCCTGCTGCGCCTGCGTGCGCGCCGTGCGCCCGGCCTGATCGAAGACGACAAAGACGTGTTGCTGAAACTGTTTGATGCGGACGCGGAATACTCGGCCGACACGCTCGAAGGCATTTACGACGAGCTGGAAATCGCCGGCAAACAAGTGTTGTCGGGGGACGTGACCGACGCACTGGCCGGTGAGGTGCTGGGCGCGATTGCGCGGCAGGAAGACTTGAACGGCCGCATTCGCCGCAACGTGATGGACACGCGCCGTGCGGTGAGCTTCATGATGCGCTCCAAAATGCTCAACGGCGAGCAATTTGAAGAAGCCCGGCAAATTTTGCGCGACATCGAATCACTCGACTCGCACACCGCGTTCTTGTTCGACAAGATCAACTTCTTGATGGACGCCACCGTGGGTTTCATCAACATCAACCAAAACAAGATCATCAAGATCTTCTCGGTGGCCAGCGTGGCGTTGCTGCCACCCACCTTGATCGCCAGCCTGTACGGCATGAACTTTCAGTACATGCCCGAGCTGTCGCAACCTTGGGGCTACCCCTATGCCTTGGCCCTGATGGCGGCCAGCGCTGTGGTGCCGATGTGGTACTTCCGGCGTCGGGGCTGGCTCAAATAAGGTCAAGCCGCGCGCTGCGCGAAAAAACGCTCCAGAATTTCTGCGCTGTAACGGCTGGCGACGCGTTCAACGAATTTCAAAAAGTCGGCGTGCGCCGCGTCATCGGCTCGGTCTGAGATCGTACGCAGAGCGGCAAAGGGCACGCCGTAATCGTGGCACACCTGGGCCACGGCCGCGCCTTCCATTTCCACCGCCAAGGCCTCGGGCAATGCCTGTTGCAAACGCTGGCTCTCGGCGAGTGTGGAGACAAAACGGTCGCCGCTGACGATCAGCCCAGCCTGCACACGGGCCGTCCCCAGTCCCAGCTCGGCAGCGGCCTGCGCGTCCAACACACCGGATGCCAGGGCCGTTTGCGCCGCGCGCGCCAAGGCGGCGGTCAACACCGCATCGGTGGCAAAGTGCGTGCGCCCATACCAAGGCACTTCGTAACGCGGAAACAGCGGCGAGGCATCCATGTCATGCTGCAAAAAGGCGTTGGCCACCACCACATCGCCCACCTGAGCCTGCGGTGCAAGTCCGCCCGCCACGCCGGTGAACAGCACTTGTTGCACATCAAAACGCTCGATCAGCACCGTGGCGGTGGTGGCCGCAGCCACCTTGCCAATGCGCGAAAGCACCGCCACCACCTCTTGCCCATGCCAGCGCGCGAGCACGAACTCGCGCCCCGCCACCACCTGTGTCTGGGCTTGCGGCAGCCAGGCCAACACGGCCGCCAATTCGGGGTGCATGGCGCTGACGATGGCGATTCGGGACATGAAGCTTCCAAGAAAAAAGGCGGCCGAAGCCGCCTGGGTCAGGGCGCGCGGCCTGCCCAAACAGGCACTTATTTTTGGTCGCGCAATTCGCGCCGCAAAATTTTACCCACCGGGGTCTTGGGCAATTCCGTGCGGAACTCGATCACCCGGGGCTGCTTGTAGCCGGTCATGTTGGCGCGGCAGTACTCATGCACCTGCGCCTCGGTGAGTGCGGGGTCTTTTTTCACGATCACCAACTTCACGGCCTCGCCGGTTTTGTCGTCGGGCACGCCCACCGCCGCACACTCGAGTACGCCAGGGCAGCTGGAGACCACCTCTTCCACCTCGTTGGGGTAGACGTTGAAGCCACTGACCAAAATCATGTCTTTCTTGCGGTCGACGATTTTGAAGAAGCCGCGCTCGTCCACTGTACCCACGTCGCCCGATTTGAAATAACCGTCCGGGGTCATCACGCGCGCGGTCTCGTCGGGGCGCTGCCAATAGCCCGCCATGACTTGCGGACCTTTAATGGCAATCTCTCCGGCCAGGCCGGGCGTGGTCACATCCTGTCCTTCATCGTCCACCAATTTCATCCAGGTGCTGGGAATCGGCACGCCGATGGTCCCTGAAAACGCGGTGCTGGTGGTGGGATTGCAACTGGCCGAGGGACTGGTCTCCGACAAGCCATAGCCTTCGCAAATCGGGCAACCGGTTTTCTCCAGCCACAACTGCGCCACAGCAGGCGTCACCGCCATGCCGCCGCCCACCGAGACTTTCAAATTGCGCCAATTGACGGTATGGAAGTCAGGGTGGTTGGCCAAGCCATTGAACAAGGTGTTGACCGCTGGAAAGCTGTGGAAGGTGTGCTTGGACAGTTCTTTCAGCACCGCCGGAATGTCGCGCGGATTCGGGATCAAAATCGTTTTGCCGCCAGTGCGCAGGCTGAGCATCATGTTCACCGTGAAGGCAAAGATATGGTACAGCGGCAAGGCGCACACCGAGGTGGGCTGCTCGTTCGCGGGAACCCGTTTCATCACTGGCGAGTTCCAGGCTTCGGACTGCAGCACGTTGGCCACCACATTGCGGTGCAACAACACCGCGCCTTTGGACACGCCGGTGGTGCCGCCGGTGTACTGCAACACCGCAATGTCGTCCGGTCCCATGCCCACCGGCGTGAAAGCGGCGCTGCGGCCCCGCGCCAGCGCGGTATTGAAGCGCACCGCCTGCGGCAACTGAAAGGCGGGCACCATCTTTTTGACGTTGCGCACCACGTAGTTCACCAGCGTGCCTTTGAGGGGTCCCAAGCGGTCCCCCATGGCGCACAACACCACATGCTCGACCGCGGTCTGCGCCACGCATGCATCCAAGGTGGCGGCAAAATTCTCGATGATGAAAATCGCTTTGGAGCCCGAGTCTTTGAGCTGGTGCTCCAACTCCCGCGGTGTGTAAAGCGGATTCACATTCACCACCACCAAGCCAGCGCGCAAGATGGCCGCCACCGCCATCGGGTACTGCGGCACATTGGGCATCATGATGGCAACACGGTCGCCCTTGACCAAGCCCAAGGACTGCAGATAAGCCGCCATCGCCAGGCTTTGGGTGTCCAACTCGGCGTAACTCAAGTTGTGCCCCATGAAGCTGAACGCTGTGCGCTCGCCAAACTGCTTGAAGCTGGCCTGCATCAAGTCCACCAAGGAGCTGTACAGGTCGGGGTCGATGTCCGCAGGGACGCCTTGCGGATAACTGCTCAACCAAATGCGATCTGAGGTCATTGCTGAATTCCTTAACGGTTCAGTCTAACTGAAATCTGACGCCTGACTGACGCCAAAAACCTCGGGGTTTCCGCTAAAAAAAAGGAGGGAACTGGGTTCACCTCCCTTTTTTAGGAATGCATTGAGGCCTTAAGATTTCAAAGACAACAACACCTCGTCCAGCATTTTCTTGGCATCGCCAAACAGCATGCGGTTGTTCTCTTTGTAGAACAGCGGGTTGTCCACCCCGGCGTAGCCGCTGGCCATGGAGCGCTTCATGACGATGCTGGTGCGCGCCTTCCAGACTTCGAGCACCGGCATGCCGGCGATCGGACTGGTCGGGTCGTCTTGTGCCGCCGGGTTCACGATGTCGTTGGCACCGATGACGATGGCCACATCGGTGTCCGGGAAGTCGTCATTGAGCTCGTCCATCTCAAACACGATGTCGTAAGGCACTTTGGCCTCGGCCAACAAAACGTTCATGTGGCCCGGCATGCGTCCCGCCACCGGGTGAATGCCGAAACGCACATTCACGCCTTTTTCGCGCAGCGTCTTGGTGATTTCAAACACCGTGTGCTGGGCCTGCGCGACCGCCATGCCGTAGCCTGGCACCACGATCACGTTTTTCGCGTCACGCAGCAACTCCGCCGTCTCAGCCGCCAAGATGGGGCTGACTTCGCCCACCGGCTCGGCCGCTGCGCCCGCTGGCTTGGGCGCGGCGGCGGTGGTGCCAAAGCCCCCGGCGATCACGCTGATGAAACTGCGGTTCATGGCGTTGCACATGATGTAGGACAGGATCGCGCCGCTGGAACCGACCAAGGCACCGATCACAATCAGCAAATCATTGCTCAGCATGAAGCCCGTGGCCGCTGCGGCCCAGCCCGAATAGCTGTTGAGCATAGACACCACCACCGGCATGTCGGCACCGCCAATGGCCATCACCATGTGGATGCCAAACAGCAAGGCAATGGCGGTCATGATGAACAAGGGCGTCATACCGTCTTGCACCGTGTGGGCGTTCATGAACTCACGGCCAAAATAAATGACCGCAATCAAACCCAACAGGTTGAGCCAATGGCGGGCGGGCAACAACAAGGGGCTGCCACCGATGCGGCCGGACAACTTGCCAAACGCCGCCACCGAGCCGGAGAAAGTCACTGCGCCAATGAAAATGCCGATGTAAATTTCACCCGCATGGATGGCGTGTGCGGCGCCGTCTAAACTCTTGGAAGCCTCAGGGTCAACGTAGGTGGCGTAACCCACCAGCGCCGCAGCCATACCGACCATGCTGTGCATCAGCGCCACCAGTTCGGGCATTTGCGTCATCTGCACTTTGCGCGCAGCGTACAAGCCAATGAGCGCGCCCACCAACACGGAGCCCACGATCATGGGAATGCCCTCGGCGGTGACTTGCGGGCCAAAGATGGTGGCCAGCACAGCCAGGCTCATGCCGATCATGCCGTAGAGATTGCCACGGCGAGCGGTTTCCTGGTTGGACAGACCACCCAGGCTGAGGATGAAAAGAATGGTCGCGCCGATGTAGGCAACCGTGGCCAGACTTGAGTTCATAAATGTCTCTTTTCTTCAATCGGTTGGGGACAGAGCTGAAGATCTGTCCCCCAATTTATTTATTTTCGGAACATGGCCAGCATGCGTTGGGTGACGGCAAAGCCGCCAAACATGTTGATGGCCGTGAGCACGAGGGCCAAAGCGGCCAGGATGCCGATCAGCGTATTGGGCCGACCGGCGGCGTTGGCCATGGGGGAAATCTGGACCAACGCGCCGATGGCGATGATGGAGCTGATCGCGTTGGTGACGCTCATGAGCGGGGTGTGCAGCGCGGGTTTGACGTTCCAAACCACCATGTAACCCACAAAGCAGGCCAAAACAAACACCGTGAAGTGCGACAGGAAGGCCGCAGGCGCATACGCGCCAACCAGCACCAGCAGCACAGCCACAACCGCCGACACGATCAGCAACTGGCCCGCAGGCATGGGGCCCGAGGGCTCGCCATGGCCATGGCCTTTTTTGGCGCTGGGCGCCGCGGCAGGCGGCGCTGCGGGCTTGGGGGCCACCACCAAAGGCGGCGCAGGCCAAGTGATTTCGCCGTCCTTGATGACCGTGAGGCCACGAATAGCGTCGTCTTGCATGTTGACGTTGATGACGCCGTCCTTGGTCTTGCACAGCTCTTCGGTCAGGCGGAACAAGTTGGTGCCATACAGCGTGGACGACTGGCGTGCCATGCGCGAGGCCAGATCGGTGTAACCGACGATGGTCACGCCGTGTTTGATCACCGCCTGGCCGGGTTCGGTCAACTCGCAGTTGCCGCCTTGCTCGGCCGCCATGTCAACAATCACGCTGCCGGGCTTCATGCTTTGCACCATCGCGGCGGTGATCAGCTTGGGCGCGGGTTTGCCGGGAATCAGCGCGGTGGTGATGATGATGTCGCACTCTTTGGCTTGCTGCGCATACATCTCGCGTTGCGCAGCCTGGAAGCCTTCGCTCATGACTTTGGCGTAACCGCCGCCGCCCGAGCCTTCTTCTTCGTAATCGACCTTGACGAACTCGCCGCCCAGCGACACGACCTGGTCGGCCACTTCGGCGCGGGTGTCATTGGCGCGCACGATGGCGCCCAAGCTGGCGGCCGCGCCAATGGCGGCCAAACCGGCCACACCGGCACCGGCGATGAACACTTTGGCCGGGGGCACCTTGCCTGCGGCCGTGATCTGGCCGTTAAAGAAACGGCCAAAGGCGTTGGCCGCCTCCACCACGGCACGGTAGCCACTGACACCGGCCATGGAAGTCAAGGCGTCCATCTTTTGCGCGCGGCTGAGCGTGCGCGGCAGAGCGTCGATCGACAAGGCCGTGACCTGTTTGTCTGCCAACAGCTGCATCAACTCGGGATTTTGGGCGGGCCACAAAAAGCCAATCAGGGTTTGGCCGGGGTGCATCAGCGCCACTTCGTCCGCCACAGGGGCACGCACCTTGAAGACGATGTCGCAGCCGCTCCACAGGGCAGCGGCGTTGGGGGCAATCGTGGCACCGGCTTCAACATAGGCCGCATCCGACAGGTCAGCCAGTTCGCCCGCGCCTTGTTCCACGACCACAGAAAAGCCCAGTTTGATCAGTTTGGTCACCGCATCGGGGACGGTGGCTACCCGTTTTTCTCCGGGAAAAATCTCTTTGGGCACGCCAATGCGCTGTGGCGTGGCGGCGGTATCGCCAGATTGCATGTTTCTCTCCTCGCTCGGTCCACAAAAAAACAACCAATCCTCCAGCTTAACCGATGTCAAGGTTTGACACCGAGGCGCCCCTTGACTTCCTGAACGAAAAAAAGCCTTTAGCCCGCACCGTCAATGACGCATAAATAGCGAAAACACCCCTACTTTTGACTGAAAAATCACCCACATGGTGCCCAAATCGAGGCCGTCATCGATAATCCAGGGCATGGACACACGCTGGAAACCCAATGTCACCGTCGCCGCCATCTTGGAGCAAGATGGCCGCTACCTGTTGATTGAAGAGCACACCCCTGAAGGCTTGCGCTTGAACAACCCCGCGGGTCATTTGGACCCTTCGGAGTCCCTGCTCGACGGCTGTCGGCGTGAAGCCTTGGAAGAGACCACTTGCAGCTTCGAGCCCGAGGCCTTGGTGGGGATTTACATGTCCCGCTTTCAACGTGCCGCCACGGGTGAAGACATCACCTACTTGCGCTTCGCGTTTTGTGGCAAGGTGGGCCCGGCCAACCCCGCTTTGCGCTTGGACCAGGGCATTGTGCGCACGCTGTGGATGACGCTGGAAGAAGTCCGCGCCAGTGCCGAGCGCCACCGCAGCCCCTTGGTGCTGCGCTGCATCGAAGACCATTGGGCAGGCCAGCGCTTCCCGCTGGAAACGCTGTACACCGACCCCACCGTCACTGGCCTGAAGGCCTGATTCACCCACCCTGGCCGCTCTTTAACGGAGTCAGGGCGGCGTCACCCACCCCAGGGCCTTGGCGTCCCAGCCCATGTCCTGTGCAAACTGCTGCGCCAAGAACTGGTAGCCCGGCACGGTGAAGTGAATCAGATCCCGCGCCATCAGCGGAGGCGTTTGCCGCGCCCAACGGTAGGCCCCCCCTTGACCGCCCATGGCTTGCAACATGCTCCACACCGAACAGCCGTAGTGCTGCGCCACCGCAGTTTGAATCTGTCCGATTTCTTCATGAATGCGGGTGTACTGCAAGAGATTGCGCGCCGGGGAGCTCTGGCCTGATTCGGGGGCGCTGTCTTTCTCTTTGCCTTTGCCCTTTGATTTGCTTTTGCCCTTGCCCGATGCGGCGCTGTGGGCTGCGGATTTACCCGCTTTTTTCTCGGCTGCAAAGCGCGCGTTGCTGAGGGCACGTTTGACTTTTTCAGAGCGGCGCACCAGCACGCCCCGGTCCCCCGGTGCGATCAGCACACAGGCAGCCTGCGGAAACACCTGGCGCAGACTCTGCACCGCTTCACGCAAAGTGGCTTGGTAGGCCGCAGCGTCAAAGGGTTTGGCATTGCCTTCGTTGGTGCCGAACTGCATCATCACCAGCTGGTAAGGAGTTTGCGCAAACCACGCGCTCAGGTAATCGGTGCCCGCCGCCTTGAAGCCCGCTGCAGTGGCCCCCGGAAAGCCAAACACATCCATCTGCAACGCGGTCTGGCTGGGCACAGGCAGCGCCAAACCTTGCATTCGAAACTCCCCCGCGACCAGCCGCAACTGAACCACCGACAACGGGTTGTCGGCCAGCAACTCCAACACACCCGGGCCAGGTGGGCCCAACAACACCACCTCCACTTCCGGTGCGCCGTCCACACTCACCGCCACTTGGACGGGCTGGGCGGTTTGTTGGTACAGCAAACGCACTTGTCGGGTCTCGGCCAGGCCGGCCGCATTGCGCAGGTCCCAACCCATGGTTGCGCCGGCTTGCGTGCTGAACAAATTCACCAAGCCAGGCCCCGGCGCGGCGGCGCTGACCGCGTGGGCATGCGCAGACTCGTAACGCCACTGCGGCGAGACGCAGCTTTTGCGCAACGGCAGGCGCACGCCTGGCCGATTCATGCTGGCCGGAAGGAATCCGGCGCGCACCTGCTCGGGCGCCAGCTTGAGGATTTTCGTCAGCTCTTGCGTGAAAAATCCGGCAGCCAAATGGCTGTCGCCCCAAATCGCAACCCGGTACGGCTCGCCGGGCCGCGCCCGGCCCAAAGCGCCCGCCAGGGGGGGCACGCCTGAGAATGGCGCGCTGGGATTGGCCGTGGCATCTTTCAAGGCGGCTTGGACCTCTTCGTCATCGGGTATTTCGCGCGGATCTTGCTCCACGGCAGCCGCAGACGTTGCCGCTCGGGGCACGCTGGCGCACTGCAAATCTGGCACCGAAGCTTGCGCCACAACACGCAAGGTGGTCACGATCGGCGCCAACACGGGGCCGGTGGGTGACGTTGCCGTTGGGGGTGCGGCCATGGCGCCGCCCAGGTTCAAGGCCACCACCCCGGCCCAGATCCAGGCACGATGGACAGCCAAGTGATAAACAGCACGTGGGTAACAGGTGTTCATGGTCATGGTGGAGAGGCTTTCTCCAGGTGTTGCACCAGCGCTTGGGTGATTTTGCGCAAGCCCGTGGGGGTGAAATGGGTGCCGTCTTCGGCGCGCAGGGTCACCATTTGGCCGTTCGCGTCCAGCTGGTATTTTTGATAGGGTAAAGAGGCCACACCGATAAAAGGCTCGGTCGCCAGATAGTCGGTGCCAAAGGCTTGGGCACGGTCGTGGAACACCTGGTTCAACACCGCCACGCCGCGCTGCAGACGCTCTTCGTGCATGGCGGGCAAACCGACCCACAGCACCCGTGTTTGGTGCTGCGCCGCATGGGCCAAGATCTCGTCCACGCGGGCCACGTAATGGCTCAACCACTCGGGGCTGGGAAACGACACCCGCTTGTCGGGCAAAAACAGGTCACGCGGATCGTTGGGCCCGAGAAAAATCACCACCCAAGTGAGTTGTTGCGCGGAGGTGGCTTGGGCGATGGTGTGGGGCCAATCGAAAAATCGGCGCGCCGTCAAACCCGTGCTTTGTTTGCTCAAGTCGGTCATTTGCCAGTCGGGGTGCGCCTGCGCCAACGCGCGCATCACCAACGGGGCAACACCCTGCATCATCGAGTCACCGGCAAACAAAATGCGTTGCGGCCCCGGCAACGCTTGCTGTTGCGCCAGGGTCGGCCAATACTCGCCGGCGGGCAAAGCCTGGAGTGGCCCGTCAAAAGGCCGAGGGGCTTGGCTGGACGGGGCCACAGTGGGGCCGCGCTGTGCCAAGGACAGCCCGAGCCAACGGCCCAGCACCTGGGACGGCGTGAAGGCGGCCTGCGGCAACGCGGTCGACAGGCTCCACTGCCAACGTGCTTCCAAATAGGTGTCCAACGAGTCGAGCCAGAGCACGCTGTTGAGCACACCCACGGCGAGCAACAGCCCGGCCAAGGCGCGGGCCGACAAAGACGAAGACACCACAGAAGTTGCGACAGCGGCGGTCATGCTCAAAAACGGTAGTAAATAAAGCCCGGTACCCCACTGGGGCCCAAGGCAATGACCACAAAAACGCAGACCACCAGCGCCGCGCCCACCGCCGACAGCGGCGCGGCTTGCACCCAGTTCACCACCTGGGTTTGCAGCGCCTGGGCATGGCGACTCAACAATCCGAAGGCACAGGCCAAGGCCACCAGCGCGCTGAAAGGGCCGGCCGGCACACTGTCCCAGCCCATGGGCTGCGTCACCACCCCCTGCAGCATGGCCATGGCACCCGCCAATGACTCCGCCCGAAAAAACACCCAGGCCAGCGTCACAAACAGCAAGGTCAGGCCATGGGCCATCCAGGCCGGCAAAACCGGGCCACGGGCTTGTTTGTAGAGGTTGAACGCGACCACGCCCAAGCCATGCAGCAGACCCCACACCACAAACGTCCAGCTCGCGCCGTGCCATGCGCCGCTGATGAGCATGCCCACCAACACATTCACCTGGGTGCGCGAAAACCCCCGGCGGTTGCCGCCCATAGGGATGTAGATGTAATCGCGGATAAAGCTCGACAGCGACACGTGCCAGCGCGTCCAAAACACTTGCAAATTGCGCGCCAGATAGGGCTGCCTGAAATTCTCGGGCAAGGCATAACCCAAGAGCAGGGCCAAGCCGGTGACGATCCAGGTGTAGCCAGCAAAGTCCAGCATGATCTGCAAGGTGTAAGCCCCCATGGCCGCCAGCAAGCTCACAGCGCCATAGGCCTCAGGCGACTTGAACACCGGGTCGACCCAGGTGTCGGCCAACCAGGTGGCAAAGATCAGTTTCTGCGCGGCGCCCAACACCAGCAGGTACAGCGCCAGCGCACTGTCACGGGGTCGCCCGGGCGTGCCCGCGTCCCATTGCGCAAAAAAAAGCTCAGCGCGCAGAATCGGCCCGGCAAACAGCGTGGGCCAAAAACACAAAAAAAGCAGCACGTGTTGGACCGGCCGCACGCGGGTTGGTTGGCGCGCCACCATCACCAAATAGGTGATGGCCTGGAAGGTCAAAAACGAAATGCCCACCGGGGCCACCACATCCCACACCGGCAGCGGCAGGGACAAGCCCAGGCTGTCACTCAGCGCCACGAGGCTGGTGCGCAAAAATTCGGCGTATTTGAAAAACACCAAGCAACCCACGGTCAGCACCATGGCCACGCACCACGGCAAGCGCTGGGTGGGCTGGCGCGCCAGCCACTGGCCCAGGGCCGCAATACCTAAGCTGTAGGCCAGCAACTGCAGCGCAAACCCCACATCCCAGCTGGCATAGAGCGCATAACCCGACAACAGCAGCAAGGCCTTTTGCGCGCGCGGCTGCGCGGCCAACCCCCAGTACAGCGGAAAAAACAGCAGGCACAGCAAAGCGAATTCTGGAGAGACAAAACTCATGCTGGCCTTTTACTGAACGGGTACTTGTTGTCCCGCAGCCACCGCGTCCATGTGCGCCTGCTCCGCGCGGACCTTGGCGATGTAGCTGTCACCGCCGTTCGCCGTCAGGTCGCCGCCCAGATAAAAGCGCAAGCCATCGTCCACATTGCCGCCTTTGAGTTTGATCGAGTCGACGAGCACGCTCACGCCCACGCGCAAATTGGTGATCGGATCGAATGCGGCCAACTTGCCTCCAAACTCTTCATAGCGCTGGGCGTGCACTTTGGGCATCACTTGCATCAAGCCCTGCGCACCCACCTTGCTTTGGATATAGGGATGAAAGTTGGATTCGATGGCCATCACCGCCAAGATCAAATGCGCTGGCAATTTGGAGGAGCGCGACAGCACATGGGCCTCGGCCACCAAAGCCGCTAAGGGCTCGGGGGCGACATGGTATTTTTGCGCCAGCCAATTGGCCACCAAGGCTTGTGAACGGGGCAAAGACTTGAGATCGGTGGCGGTGACGCGCTGCACCGCGTTTTCGGGCAACCACCACAGGCTAACTTGGCGTTCGCGCAACCAGTTGTACACATAGGCCTCGCCCTCGGCCAAATAGTCAGGCCGCAGCGCCAGCACCAGCACCGCCACGGTCACCACCAAGCCCACCATGGCCAAGCCACTGTGGGTCACAGTCAGCACCCCGTTGCCCATATCGGTCAACATGGTTTGGAGGCGGTGACGAAATGGGGTGAAGTGAGGCATAGCGTGTCACGGATTTTATGCGCTGGCCTCTGCATCAAGGTATTCAACCGGCGGTTGAGGATAATAGGCACATGACCCTTCATCGTGTCGTCGTCGGACTTTCTGGCGGCGTAGACTCTGCCGTGACCGCCCACCTGCTGAAACAGCAGGGCCATGAGGTGGTGGGCATCTTCATGAAAAACTGGGAAGACGATGACGACAGTGAATACTGTTCGTCTAACATCGACTTTGTAGACGCCGCCGCCGTGGCCGACGTGCTGGGCATTGAGATCGAGCACGTCAACTTCGCCACCGACTACAAAGACCGGGTGTTTGCCGAGTTTGTGCGCGAGTACCAGGCCGGGCGCACGCCCAACCCCGACATCTTGTGCAACGCCGAGATCAAGTTCAAATCTTTCCTCGACCACGCCATGCGCCTGGGTGCCGAGAAGATTGCCACCGGGCATTACGCCCGCGTCCGCCTCAATCCGAGCACCGGCCGGCACCAACTGCTCAAGGGCCTGGACGCGAGCAAAGACCAAAGTTATTTCTTGCACCGCCTGAACCAGGCGCAGTTGGCCAAAACGCTGTTCCCGGTGGGTGAGTTGCACAAAACCGAGGTGCGCCGCATCGCGCAAGAGATCGGCCTGCCCAATGCCAAAAAGAAAGACTCCACCGGCATTTGCTTCATCGGCGAGCGCCCTTTCAGAGAATTTTTGAACCGCTACATCGTCAAAGAGCCGGGGCCAATCAAGGACCCGACGGGCCGGACCATCGGCCAGCACGTGGGTCTGAGTTTTTACACCCTGGGGCAACGCCAAGGTTTGGGCATTGGTGGCGTCAAAGCCAAAGGCGCGCAGCGTGGCGGGGGCGAACACACACCCTGGTTTGTGGCGCGCAAAGACATGACGAACAACATCTTGTGGGTGGTGCAAGGGCACGACCACCCTTGGCTGCTGTCACCCCAACTGCAGGCCGGCGATGCCAGCTGGTGTGCGGGCGAGCCACCGCCGCCGGGGCACTATGCCGCTAAAACACGTTACCGCCAAAGCGATGCGGCCTGCACTTTGTGTGCAGACGACAATGCCGCTTTCGCTTTGGATTTCAGCGAAGACCAATGGGCCGTCACACCCGGGCAAAGCGCTGTGTTGTATGACGGCGAGGTGTGCCTGGGCGGCGGCGTCATTTCACACGCCAGCGCATTACCCTGAGGCCGCGCACAACATGAACAAAGAGATGACATGACCACCGACGTGCTGATCATTGGCGGCGGCAACGCTGCTTTGTGTGCGGCCCTGATGGCCGCCGAAGCGGGCGCCAGCGTGACGCTGCTCGAAGCCGCGCCGCGCGAATGGCGCGGCGGCAATTCGGGCCACACGCGCAATCTGCGCTGCATGCACGACGCTCCGCAAGACGTGCTGGTCGATGCCTACCCCGAAGAAGAATTCTGGCAAGATCTGCTCAAAGTCACCGGCGGCCTGACCAACGAAAAACTGGCTCGCCTCGCCATCCGGGCGTCGAGCACCTGCCGCGACTGGATGCGCAGCCACGGCGTGCACTTTCAACCGCCGCTGTCGGGCGCGTTGCACGTGGCGCGCACCAACGCCTTCTTCATGGGCGGCGGCAAAGCCCTGGTCAACGCCTATTACCGCAGCGCCGAAAAACTGGGCGTGCAGATCCGCTACAACGCACCGGTCGAGCGGCTCGAGATCGAGAACGGCCGTTTTGTCGCGGCCTGGGTCGGCAGCGAACGCCTCAGCGCCACCACCTGCGTTTTGGCGGCAGGCGGTTTTGAATCCAATATCGAATGGCTGCGCGAGGCCTGGGGCCAAAACGAACACGGTGAATGGCCGGCCGAAAATTTTTTGATCCGCGGCACCCGCTACAACCAAGGCGTGCTGCTGAAACACATGCTGGACGACCACCACGCCGACCGCATAGGCGACCCGACGCAGGCGCACATGGTGGCCATTGACGCACGCGCACCGCTGTACGATGGCGGCATCTGCACGCGCATCGATTGCGTGTCGCTCGGCGTGGTGGTGAACACCCAAGCCCGGCGCTTTTACGACGAGGGCGAGGACTTCTGGCCCAAACGCTACGCGATTTGGGGCCGGCTGGTGGCGCAACAACCGGGGCAGACCGCCTACTCCATCATCGACAGCAAAGCTGTGGGCCGCTTCATGCCGCCGGTGTTTGAAGGGGTGCAAGCCGCCACCCTGCCGGAGTTGGCGCAAAAAATCGGCCTGCCGGTCGAGACCTTCATGCAAACCTTGAACGACTACAACCAAGCCTGCCGCCCTGGCACCTTTGACCACACCGTGCTCGACGACTGCCACACCGAAGGCGTGAGCCCCGCCAAAACCCACTGGGCCCGCACCATCGACATCGCGCCGTTTTACGCCTATGCGGTGCGCCCCGGGGTGACCTTTACTTACCTGGGTTTGGAAACCGATGAAACCACCGCCGTGCGTTTTGGCGGCGTGCCCAGCGAAAACCTGTTTGTGGCCGGCGAGATGATGGCCGGCAACGTGCTCGGCAAGGGCTACACCGCGGGCGTGGGCATGTCGATCGGCACCGCCTTTGGCCGCATTGCGGGTACACAAGCGGCACGCGTCGCGCTCGCCGAGGCCACACCATGACCCCGTTGGCGCAACTGACCGACCAAGCCAAAGCCCTGGCCAATGGCGAATGGGTGCCCACCTCGGCCGAAAGCGAAACCGCGCGCCAGCTGCAAATTTGCAATGCCTGCCGCTACTGCGAAGGCTTTTGCGCGGTGTTTCCGGCCATGACACGGCGCCTGTCGTTTGCGCAGGCTGACATCCACTTCATGGCGAATTTGTGCCACAACTGCGGCGCCTGTCTGCACGCCTGCCAGTACGCGCCACCGCACGACTTTGCCGTCAACATCCCACAGGCCATGGCGCAGGTGCGGGGTGAAACCTATGTGCACTACGCCTGGCCCACGCCGCTGGGCGCGCTGTACCAACGCAACGGACTCACGCTGTCGCTGGCGCTGGCGGCCGCCTTGGCGCTGTTCATTGGACTGGCGGCCAAAGCACCTGCGGGTGCGGCCGACTTTTACGCCATCTTTCCGCACAACTTCTTGGTGAGCCTGTTCGCACCGGTGTTCTTGTTCGCGGTGCTTGCCCTGGCCATGGGCGTGCGCCGCTTTTGGGGGGACATCACGCCCGCCACCACCGGCGCGCCCGTGAGTTCACCGGCCGCGCTGGAAACGACACACGATGTGCTGCAACTCACCTACCTGGATGGCGGACATGGCGAAGGCTGCAACAACGAAGACGACGCGTTTTCGCAGGCACGACGGCGTGCACACCATCTGACGTTTTACGGCTTCCTGCTGTGCTTCGCCGCCACCAGCGTGGCCACGCTGTACCACTACGCCTTCGGTTGGGTCGCGCCGTACGACCTGCCCAGCCTGCCCAAGCTGCTGGGCGTGGGCGGCGGCGTGATGCTGTGCCTGGGCACACTGGGCCTGTTCAAACTCAAGCTGCAACGCCACCCGGCCCAAGGCGATGCTGCACAAAAGCCGATGGACTATGGCTTTATTGCGTTGCTGTTTTTGGTCAGCGCCAGCGGCCTGTTGCTATGGCTGATGCGCACGCATGTGTTCATGCCACAGGTCTTGGCGCTGCACCTGGGCAGCGTGATGGCCCTGTTCGCCACCCTGCCTTACAACAAATTTGCCCACGGCATGTACCGCAGCGCCGCCTTGCTGCGCCACGCCGTTGAAAAACGCCAACCCAACCGCCTTGGATTGGGTGGAGATTAAGGAGACCCTGATGAAAAAAAGACACTTTCTGCACACCCTGCTGGCACTCACTATCGCCGGCTTGACACACACCGCGCAGGCCCAAGAGTTCCCACCCAAGAAAACCATCACCATGGTGGTGGGCTTTGCCGCAGGCGGCGCGGCCGACACGGGCGCCCGCATCATTGCCAAGAAACTGGGCGAAAACATCGGCGCTTCGGTGGTGATTGACAACCGTGCAGGCGCAGGCGGCAACATCGCGCACCAGTTCACCGCACAAGGCCCGACCGACGGCAGCCTGATCCTCCTCGGTTCAGTCGGCCCGCTCACGATTGCGCAGCATATGATGAAGCTGCCCTACGACCCGGTGAAAGACCTGGCGCCGCTGACCATGGGCGTGAACTTCCCGAACGTGTTGGTGGTCGGGGCGCAGACCGGCATCAAAACCTTTGCCGACTTTGTGGCCTACGCCAAAAAGAACCCGGGCAAACTCGACTTTGCCTCCACCGGCCCCGGCTCGGCCTCGCACCTGGCGGGCGAATTGCTGAACGACATGGCCAAGATCGACACCGTGCACATCCCCTACAAAGGCGGCGCACCGGCGCTGCAAGACCTGCTGGGCGGCCGTGTGGCGGCCTATTACTCCACGCTCTCGACCTCGCTGCCGCACATTGAAACCGGCAAGCTGATCCCCTTGGCCAGCACCGGCAGCCAGCGACTCACCGCCTTGCCCAAGATCCCCACCATTGCCGAGTCGGGCTACCCCGGCTTCTCAGCCACCAACTGGTACGCGTTTGTGGCCTCGTCCAAAGTGTCCAAGCCGGTGCTGGACCGCTGGAACCAAGAACTGGTGAAAGTGCTGAAATCACCCGATGTAGTCGAAGCCCTGAACAGCCACGGCCTCACGCCGCTGCCAGGCACACGCGACGAATTGGCGAAATACATGGAAAAAGAAACCGCCACCTGGGGCCACATCATCCGTGAACGCAAAATCACGATGGAATAACACCCAACCACCGCACAACGGACACACACCATGACAACCTTCCACATCTTCACCCGCCGCGGCCTGCTGGCCAGCGCCTTGCTGGCACTGGCCTCACTGACGGCACAAACCGCCGCGTCAGCCGCCGAGATCCGCGTCATCACCTCCGGGGCCTTCACTGAGGCCTACAAAAAACTCGTGCCTATTTACGAAGCCGCCAGCGGCCACAAGGTCATCAGCGCGTTCGGCGCTTCGGTCGGCAATGCGCCCGACTCCATTCCCAGCCGCTTTGCCCGCGGCGAAAAGTTCGACCTGGTGATCCTCTCTGAAGGCGGGCTCGAAGCCCTGATGAAAGAGGGCAAGCTGGTGCCCGGCAGCCGCGTGGACCTGGCGCGCTCGCAGATCGGCGTGGCGGTGCGCAAAGGCACACCGATACCAGACATCAGCACCGTCGCCGCCTTGAAGCAAACTCTGTTGAACGCCAAGTCGGTGGCCTACTCGGCCAGCGCCAGCGGCACCTACCTGTCCACCGAAATGTTCCCCAAGCTGGGCATTGCCGAGCAGATGCAAAAAACCGCCAAAAAAATCATGAGTGAACGGGTCGGTGCGGTGGTCGCCCGGGGTGAAGCCGAGCTCGGCTTTCAGCAAGTGAGCGAGCTGATTTACTTCAAGGAGCTGGACTTTGTGGGCACCTTGCCCGATGCGGTGCAACAAACCATCTTCTTCTCATCGGCGCTGGTCAAAGGCGCAGAGCAACAAGAAGCTGCGCAACATCTGGTGCGATTCTTCAACTCCCCCGCCGTGGCAGACATCGTGCGCAGCACGGGGTTGGACCCGGCCAACAAATAAGACGCCTTCGCGCTGACCCATGCAAAAAGCCCGCACTTGGCGACAAGGCGGGCTTTTTGCTGGGGACCCCAGGGTCAAACAAAGAGCAAACTAAGGGTCAGAACGGGATGTCGTCGTCCATGTCGTCAAACCCGCTGGGGGCGGCCGGTTTGCCGGCTGGCGCGCGCGGGGCTGACGCAGCCGGACGCGGCGCGGCGGCCGGGCGGCGTGGGGCGCTGTCGTAACCGTCGTCGCCACCACCCGATGGCGCGCCGCCGCCTTCACGGCCGCCGAGCAATTGCATTTCGGTGGCAATGATGTCCACCGTGTTCTTTTCCACGCCCGACTGGTCGGTGTACTTGCCGTACTTCAAGCGGCCTTCGACATAAATCGGACGGCCTTTTTTCACGTACTCGCCGGCAATTTCGGCCAAGCGGTCGTAAAAAGTGACGCGGTGCCACTGGGTGTCTTCGACCGTCTCGCCCGAGGTGCGGTCTTTGCGGCGGCTGGTGGTGGCAATGCTCACATTGGCCACGGCCTGGCCCGAGGGCAGGTAACGGATTTCGGGGTCACGGCCACAGTTGCCGATCAGGATGACTTTGTTGACGGATGCCATGAAACAATTCCTCAGAAATAAGCCGCAATTATGGGGCCTGACGGTTCAAATGGGCCGGACTCAAGGGGGCTTTCATGGGCCAGGCGGCCAACAGCCAGACGAGCATGGCCCCAGCGCAGGCCAAAAACAGCGCCTGGGTGCCGTAATTCTGGACCAACAGCCCGCCCAGGGCGCCGCCGACAAAAAAACCCAGCGACTGCAAGGTGTTGTACACCCCCAGCGCCGCGCCGCGCACCTGGGGCGGGGCCAGGCGCGAGGCCAGGCTGGGCTGAGAGGCCTCCAAAATATTGAAGCCGCAAAAAAACAGGAACAGCAAAACCGCCAGATTCAGCAACTGCGGGCTGGCCGACGCCTGCAACAAAAAGCCCAGCTGCACCACCGCGATCAGGCCCACCGCCACCAAAAACACCGCGCGCAAATAGCCCCGCCGCTCCAGCGGAAACAGCGTCCCGCCCATGACCCCAAAGGAGGCCAGGACGGCGGGCAAATACACCCACCAGTGCTGCTCTTTGGGCAGACCGGCTTGCACCAACAAGGCCGGCACGGCCACCCACATGGCCAGTTGCACAGCATGCAGCACAAACACGCCCAGGTTCAGGCGCATCAAGCCCGGATGGCGCAAAACCTCGCTCAGGCGGCCACGGGGCTGGTTTTTTTGCGCCGCGGGCTCGGCGGGCACACGCCACAGCACCACGGCCACGCCGATCAGGGCCAGCACACCGGTCAAGCCGAACAAGCCGGGCAAACCCGCCACCAACACCAGCACCGGGGCCAGCACCAACGACAGGGCGAACATCAGGCCGATACTGGCCCCGACCAAGGCCATGGCCTTGGTGCGTACTTCGTCCCGCGTGAGGTCGGCCAGCAAGGCCGTGACCGCGGCCGACACCGCGCCGGCCCCCTGCAAGCTGCGCCCCACCAGCAGCCAGCCCAACGTGGGCGCGGCCGCGGCGAGAAAGCTGCCTGCCGAAAAAATCAACAAACCGAGCACAATCACCCGCTTGCGGCCAAAACGGTCAGAAGCCATGCCGAACGGCAGCTGCAGCAGGCCTTGCGTCAGACCGTAAATGCCCATGGCCAGGCCCAGCAAGGCGGCATCGTCCCCACCCGGGTATTTGCGCGCCTCCAAAGCAAACACGGGCAACACCAAAAACAGACCCAGCATGCGCAAAGCAAAGATCGAGGCCAACGAGGCACTGGCGCGCCGCTCGGTGGCGGTCATGGGGGTGGCGGGCAAGGGGGGCGCGTGGCGCGCAGAAGAAGTCACAAGAGAGCGTCAATTCATCAGTTCAAGCCACTGATTGTCCCCGATGGAACTGACGAGGCCGTCTGGCAGACAAGCCCGGCCACAAAGCCGATAATTGAGGGTTTTGTCCATCGGCACCAATTTTGAACACCTCTGATGCATTCTTGGCAACAGCCTCTGACGACCGCGCCGAATTGCGCGCGGCGCTGGCAGACGATGACGCCCCCTACCTGGCCACCGCGTTGCGGCAAACGCGCATCAGCGTGCGCGGCGCACGCACGCACAATCTGAAAAACATCGACCTGGACATTCCGCGCAACCAACTGGTGGTGATCACCGGCTTGTCAGGCTCGGGCAAATCCAGCCTGGCGTTTGACACGCTGTACGCCGAAGGCCAGCGCCGTTATGTGGAAAGCCTGTCCACCTATGCGCGGCAGTTTTTACAGCTGATGGACAAACCCGATGTGGATTTGATCGAGGGCTTGTCGCCCGCCATCAGCATCGAGCAAAAAGCCACCAGCCACAACCCGCGCTCCACCGTGGGCACGGTGACCGAGATCCACGACTACCTGCGCCTGCTCTATGCCCGCGCCGGCACGCCGTATTGCCCCGACCATGAGCTGCCCTTGCAAGCGCAAACCGTGAGCCAGATGGTGGACGCGGTGCTGGCCCTGCCCGAAGACACCCGCCTGATGATCCTGGCCCCGATTGCGCGCGAGCGCAAAGGCGAGTTCGCCCAGGTGTTTGAGCAAATGCAGGCGCTGGGCTATGTGCGCTTTCGCATCAACGGCCAAACCGTCGAAGTCGAAGACCTGCCCACATTGAAGAAAACCGAGAAGCACGACATCGACGTGGTGGTCGACCGCCTGAAAGTGCGCAACGAAGCCGATGCGCCAGCGCGCGACGCCCTGCGCCAACGCTTGGCCGAGAGCTTTGAAGCCGCGCTGGGCCTGGCCGAAGGCCGTGCCCTGGCGCTGGAAATGGACCACGGCAAAGAGCATTTGTTCAACGCCAAGTTCTCGTGCCCGATCTGCCACTACGCCATCAGCGAGTTGGAGCCGCGCCTGTTCTCGTTCAACTCGCCCATGGGCGCTTGCACCACCTGCGACGGCATTGGCACGATGGAATTTTTTGACCCGGCGCGCGTCGTCGCGTTCCCGACGTTGAGCCTGGCCAGCGGCGCGATCAAGGGCTGGGACCGGCGCAACGGCTTTTACTTCAGCATGCTGGAGAGCCTGGCCAAGCACTACAAGTTCGACGTGGAAGCCCCGTTTGAAAGCCTGCCCGAAGCCGTGCGCCAGGTGATCTTGTTCGGCTCTGGCGATGAAGACATCAAGTTCAGCTACATCATGGAGTCGGGCGCCTCGCAAGGCAAAAAGATCAGCAAAAAGCACCCCTTTGAAGGCATCGTCCCGAACATGACGCGGCGCTACCGCGAGACCGACTCGTCGGTGGTGCGCGAGGACCTGGCGCGACTGCGCAACCACCAACCCTGCACCGATTGCAACGGCTCACGCCTGCGCCGCGAAGCGCGCCATGTGCGCGTGGGCGAAGGCGCGCAAGCGCGGGCGATTTTCCAGATCAGTCATGTGACGCTGGGCGAGGCGCAGGCGTATTTCCAACAGCTGCACATCCCCGGTGCCAAGGGCGAGATCGCCAGCAAAGTGGTGCGCGAAATTGGCCTGCGCCTGAAGTTCTTGAACGATGTGGGCCTGAACTATTTGAGCCTGGACCGCAGCGCCGAAACCCTGTCGGGCGGCGAGTCGCAGCGCATCCGCCTGGCCAGCCAGATCGGCTCCGGCCTGACGGGCGTGATGTATGTGCTGGACGAGCCCAGCATCGGTCTGCACCAGCGCGACAACGACCGTTTGATCAGCACGCTGCAACACCTGCGCGACATTGGCAACAGCGTGTTGGTGGTGGAGCACGACGAAGACATGATCCGCGTGGCCGACCACGTGATCGACATGGGGCCCGGCGCGGGCGTGCACGGCGGGCGCGTGATGGCGCAAGGCACTTGCGCCGACATCATGGCGACGCCCGACTCGCTCACCGGGCAGTACATGTCGGGGCGCAAAAAAATTGCGGTGCCCGCCCAACGCCACCCCAAAGGCAAAGACTGCATTGAGATCGTCAAGGCCACGGGCAACAACCTGAAAGAAGTCACGGCGCAGTTCCCGGTCGGTCTGTTGACCTGCGTGACCGGCGTGTCGGGCTCCGGCAAATCGACCTTGGTGAATGACACCTTGTACCTGGCGGCGGCGCACCAGATTCATCGGGCCCACGACGAGCCCGCGGCGCACGAAGACATCTTGGGCATGTACCACTTTGACAAAGTGATCAACGTTGACCAGTCACCCATTGGCCGCACGCCGCGCAGCAACCCGGCCACCTACACCGGTTTGTTCACCCACATCCGCGATCTGATGGCCGAAGTGCCGGCCGCACGCGAACGCGGCTATGGCCCGGGGCGCTTTTCGTTCAACGTGACCGGTGGGCGCTGCGAAGCCTGCCAGGGCGACGGCATGGTCAAAGTGGAAATGCATTTTTTGCCCGACGTGTACGTGCCTTGCGATGTCTGCAAAGGCCAGCGCTACAACCGCGAAACCTTGGAGATCCAATACAAAGGCAAAAACATTGCCCAGGTGCTGGACATGACGGTGGAAGTGGCCTTTGCCTTCTTCAGCGCCGTGCCCAATATCGCGCGCAAACTGCAAACCCTGCTCGATGTGGGCCTGTCCTACATTCGCTTGGGCCAAGCGGCCACCACCTTGTCGGGCGGTGAGGCGCAGCGCGTCAAGCTGGCGCTGGAGCTGTCCAAGCGCGACACCGGCCGCACGCTGTACATCCTGGACGAACCGACCACCGGCCTGCACTTTGCCGACATTGCCTTGCTGCTGAAAGTGCTGCACCAGCTGCGCGACGCGGGCAACACCATCGTCATCATCGAGCACAACCTGGACGTGATCAAAACCGCCGACTGGCTCATCGACATGGGCCCCGAAGGCGGCGCAGGCGGTGGCCAGGTGGTGGGCGTGGGCACGCCCGAAGATTTGGCCAAAAATCCGGACAGCTTCACCGGCAAGTACCTGGCCAAACTGCTGTGAAAACAGGCCCGCTGGACACACCTACCCCATTGAAAGTTTGAATTCCTGATGAAAACCGTGATCCGTACTTTTTTCAGAACCCTGCGCGTGGTGCTGGGCCCGTTCATGCTGTTGAAAGAGCGTCTGACCCGACCCGTCGGCGTACAGCGTGCGCCAGCCGAGCAGGCCACTGTCAATTTGCAGTGTCAAAGCCTGACGCTGTACCAGTTCAGCACCTGCCCTTTTTGTATCAAGGTGCGGCAAGAAATGCACCGTCTTTCTTTGCCCATTGAAAAACGTGACGCACAACACCACATCGCCCACCGCGATGAACTGCTGCAAGGCAGCGGCGGCACGAAAGTCCCCTGCCTGAAAATCACCGACAGCCAGGGCCAAACCCAATGGCTGCAAGACTCGAACGCCATCGTGGCCTATCTTCAGGCGCGCTTTGCAGCCCCCTGAAACGTCCAAGGTTTGATGGACATCAAACAATGCGGTTGTCCGCGGCCTCAAGCCCCGATGTTCGGCTCACACAATGGCGTTCTTTGGGGGACACATCACTTGAGCACGGCACGCAAACACTACGACACCTTGAGCCGAAGCCTGCACTGGCTCACCGCCATCGCGGTGGTCGCGGCTTTCATCCTCGGGCCAGAGCATTTTGGACGCGAACTGCGCCAAGGCTTGGATCCGGCCACGCGTTGGGACATCGTGACGCACGAGTCGCTGGGCCTGCTGGTGGCAGGGCTGACTTTGCTGCGCCTGCTTTGGCGGGTGGTGCGCCCCGCCGCGCCCCGTTTTGACATGCCGCGCTGGATGCACCTGGCCGCCCAAGCGACGCACGGTGTGCTCTGGCTGCTGCTGTTGGCTGTGCCTGTGACCGCAATGCTGGCCCTGGGGACAGAGAACCACCCGCTGACCTTGCTGGGCGGCATCCGCGTCAACACGTTGCCCGTCACCCCCCAATCCCCGATCGCCGATCTGGCCAACTGGGGCGAAGTGCACGGTGTGCTCGGCGACATGATTCTCTGGCTGGCTGGCCTGCACGCGGTGGCGGCCATCTACCACCACGTCTTGCTCAAAGACGGCGTGCTGCGGTCCATGCTGTCGCCACGCCGCTGAGCGATCTGCAGGCGATACCGTCAGGCCTTGACCAAACGAATTGACTCACTGCGCAGCCTGAACCACCGTCAACAAGGTTTGGCCATTGGCCACCAATTTTTCTTCGCCTGCGTCCACGGCAAACAAATCACAGCTTGTGAAAATTTGCGTCTTGCCGGGTTTGACCACGCGTGCCCGGGCGATGAATTTTTGCCCTTGCGCAGGCCGCAGGCAATTCACTGAGAAATTCGCCGCCAACAGATTGGGACCGGCCACCGTGCCCGCGGCAAAACCGCAGGCGGTGTCGATCAAGGTGCCAATCAGCCCCGCGTGCAAAAAGCCCGCGTACTGCCCCACCTCCGGGCGCCACGGCATCTGAATTTCAACGCTGCCAGGATCGGCCACAGTGACTTCGATGCCGCACCACCGGTTGAATTCGGCCATGGCATTGATTTTTTGGAGCATTTGCAGTGCGTTCATCGGGTCTTCCTTGGTTTGGACTGAAACCAGTCAATGTGGTTGAGCAACATGTTTCGAAGGGCTTTTTGCGCAGCGATGACTTGATCCACTTCCGCCACGCGTTGACGGATGGCCAGGATCATTTCCTCTGACGTGAGCTGGCCGGTTTTGAAGCGCGGCAAGTACTCGGCCACATGCGTCAGTGAGAAACCCATTTCTCTGGACATGGCGATGAAGATCACCTGACGCACCACGCTGTCGTCATAGACACGGTAGCCGTTGGCCTCCCGCTGGCTGGCAATCAGGCCCAAGGCTTCGTAGCGCCGCAAGCGATCAACCGACACCTGGGTCTTGGCAGAGAGTTCTGAAATGCGCATGGATTCAGTCTAGCAACCCTGGCGCAGCGCCAAGGTTGTACGCCTTGACGCGCGGGTGACAAACCCATGCCGCTGCTGCGCCCTAGGTGATACCGCCGCGCGCCGGGCTGGTGTACAAAACCCCATCTTCAGGAGCGCCCGATGTCACACACCCCCCACCCCGCATTGCCCCACGCCCAACCCGCTGATGTGGGTTTGTGCCCGCAGCGCACACAACGCCTGATGGACGTGCTGCGCCGCGAGGTCGCCAGTGGGCGTTTGCCCGGCGCAGTGGCGCTGGTGGCGCGACACGGTCAAGTGGCCTTGTTCGACAGCGTGGGGGTGCAAGACCCGGCCAGTGGCACACCCATGCGGTCCGACAGCATTTTCCGGATTTACTCCATGACCAAACCGGTGGTTTCGGTCGCGGTGATGATGCTCATGGAGCGGGGACAGTTGCTGCTGAGCGACCCGGTGAGCCAGTACCTGCCGGAATACAACAACCAAGCTGTGCAGTCGGCCCAAGGTTTGGTGCCTGCGCAACAACCCGCCACGGTGCAAGACCTGTTGCGCCACACGGCGGGGCTGACCTATGAGTTTTTAGGCGACTCCCCGGTGCAGCGCCAATATGGTGAGGTGAAAATCGCCTCGCGCGACCGCACCAATGCCGAGTTTTCGCAGGCTCTGGGGGCCATTCCGTTGCAATTCCAACCCGGTAGCACCTGGGCCTACAGCCGCGCCACCGATGTGCTCGGGCGCTTGGTTGAAGTCATCAGCGGGCAGCGCTTGGGGCAGTTTTTGCAGCAAGAAATCTTTGCCCCGCTGGGCATGGTGGACACAGGCTTTGTCGTCCCGCCCGAGCAGCACCACCGTCTTGCCGAGCCCTTTGCAAAAGACCCGGATGGCGGCGTGCTCATGAAAGTGCTGGACCCGAAACAAACGCCTGCCATGGAGGCCGGCGGCGGCGGACTGATGTCGACCACGCTGGACTACGCCCGGTTTTTGCAGTTCTTGCGCAACAAGGGCGAGCTCCATGGTGTGCGGCTTTTGGGCCCGCACACGGTGGACTTCATGACCGCCGACCACCTGGGTGACATTCCGGTCAACGGCACCCTGCTGCCGCCCGGACACGGCTTTGGTCTGGGCTTTGCCGTGCGCACCGCACCCGGCATCGCTACCGTGCCGGGTTCGATGGGGCTGTATTACTGGGGCGGCATTGCCGGCACCACCTTCTTTGTGGACCCGGCGCTGGACCTGTATGCCATTTTGATGATCCAAGCACCGAACCAACGCGACTACTACCGCCCGCTGTTTCGCGACTTGGTGTACGCAGCGCTGCTCTGAAGAAGCCTCAGCGCAAAGCCTTGGCCCGCGCAGCGCGTGACTCGGGGCTGGAGGCGGCCAAGGCGATTTGGTCGTGCGCCATGTACGAGGTGGCGTGGTTCAAGGCGGTGGCGGCGGCATTGGCCGACTCTTTGCTCATGCGCACGGTAGCCGCAGGCATGGCCAGGGTTTGCGCCGCCAGCGCTTGCGCTTGTTCCAGCGCCTGACCTTTGCCACTGACGTAGTCCACCAGGCCCATGGCCAAGGCCTCGGACGCGGCAATCCGCTCGCACAAAATCGTCAGTCGCTTGGCTTTGGCGGGGCCGAGCAGGTTCACCAAACGGGCAATCGTGCCCCAGGTCAGTGGAATGCCCAAAGCAATTTCGGGCAGCGAGACAAAGGCGTCTTCAGCCAACACGCGCCAGTCGCAGGCCAGCGACAGGGCCAGCCCCCCGCCGACCGCATAGCCTTCGATGGCGGCGATGGTGATCTGCGGCATTTCTTCCCAGGCCTTGCACATCCGAAAGCCGGTGCCCGCAATGTCGCGCCGCTGCACGGTGGACAGGCTGTCGTCGGCCCAGGCGTTGGCATCCTTCAAATCCGCGCCCGCAGAAAAACAGCGCGCATCGCCGGTGAGGATGACGACATCGATGTCGGTGCGGTCGCTGAAAGCCCGGGCGCAGGCGGTGATCTCGCGCATCAAGGCGCGTGACAAAGCATGCCGCGCATGGGGCCGGTTCAAATGGATTTCGGCCAAGCGGCCGCTCTCTTTGACGATCACATGTTCGTACATGCCCAGTCCTTTCAAACTGCGGGTTTGGCCGCCTGCAATTGATCGCGCGTATGTAACGCCACCTGGCGTGCGGCGGCTTCAAAGTCATCACCGCTCGACGCGTACAGCACCGCGCGAGAGGAGTTGACGATCACGGTGCCGGTGCTCTCGCCGTCCTGGCCGCGCCAACCGGCTTTGACCGTGGCCGCGGCGTCGCCGCCTTGTGCGCCCACGCCAGGAATCAAGAGCGGCAGCGTGGGCGCCAACGCACGCACCCGCTCGATCTCGGCCGGGTAAGTCGCACCCACCACCAAGCCAAGTTGGCCGTTCAGATTCCACGGGCCCTGGGCCAGGCGCGCCACATGCTCATACAGCAAGGGCTGGCCCTCGACCGAGGCCAGGCGTTGGTTTTGCAAATCATCGCCACCAGGGTTGGAGGTGCGGCACAGCAAGAAAGCGCCCTTGCCGTGGTATTTCAAATAAGGCGCCACCGAGTCCCAGCCCATGAAGGGCGAGAGGGTCACGGCATCGGCCCCATAGCGCTCGAACGCTTCTTTGGCGTACTGCTCGGCGGTGGAGCCGATGTCGCCGCGCTTGGCATCCAGAATGATCGGCACGTGCGGCGCGACCCGGCGCATGTGCTCCATCAGGCGCTCCAGCTGGCCTTCGGCACGGTGCGCGGCAAAGTAGGCGATTTGCGGCTTGTAGCTGCTGACCAGATCGGCCGTGGCGTCGACGATGCGGGCACAAAAATCGTAGATCTTGTTGGCGTCGCCCTTCAACCCCGCCGGGAACTTGGTGGGCTCGGGGTCCAGGCCCACGCACAACAGGGAGCCGTTTTGGCGCTCGGCGGCGCTCAGCATGTCAAGAAAGGTCATGAGGGGATTTTAGTGATCCTGGCAAGCCAACCCTGAAAGACGAAAGGCCGCATGTAGCGGCCTTTCCATTTGGTGCATCCAGACTTTTGCAAGTCATCTGCTTGTTAGCGTCCAGAGCGCATTTCCCAATCGAATATGCGTCTTAAATGTAGCACAATAAATGTTAATTTATTTAATATTAAATACGGGTGATCTATGCAAAAGATGCGCTACCGCCTGGCGCTGGACCTGGGCTCCACCTCTCTGGGCTGGGCCCTGCTGCGGCTGAATGCACAAGACGAGCCCTGCGCCGTCATCAAGGCCGGGGTGAGGATATTCAGCGATGGGCGCAATCCTAAAGACGGCTCATCTCTGGCCGTCAGCCGCCGCGAAGCACGCGCCATGCGCCGTCGCCGTGACCGCCTGCTGAAGAGAAAGGGCCGCATGATGAAGACGCTTTTGGGGCACGGCTTTTTCCCACAAGACCTGGCAGCCCGCAAAGCCCTTGAGCGACTGGAGCCTCTTGCATTGCGTGCCAAAGGACTGGACCAGGCCCTGCAGCCCGCTGAATTTGCCCGCGCCTTATTTCACATCAACCAACGTCGTGGCTTCAAAAGCAATCGCAAAACCGACAAGAAAGAAAACGACAGCAGCGCGCTTAAAAATGCCATCGGCCAGCTGCGCGAGGCCATGCAGGCCACAGGCTGCCGCACGGTGGGCGAATGGCTTTATGCCCGCCATCAAAACGGCTTGCCCATCCGGGCCCGCTACCGCGAAAATCGCACCACGCGAGACGATGGCAAAACCAAAATCGAAAAGAGCTACGACCTCTACATCGACCGGGCCATGATTGAAGCCGAGTTCGATGCCCTGTGGAACAAACAGGCCGAACTCAACCCTGTGCAATTTCACGAAATTGCCCGTGCCGAGCTCAAAGACTGTTTGCTGCACCAGCGCCCGCTCAAACCCGTGAAGCCGGGCCGTTGCACCCTCCTGCCTGAAGAAGAGCGCGCCCCACTGGCGCTGCCCAGCCAGCAGCGGTTTCGCATCTATCAAGAGGTCAATAACCTGCGTCTGATTCGTGAAGGTCTGACTGAGGAACCCCTCACACCAAGCCAACGTGACCAGGTGGTGCAGGCCCTTGAAACCAAGAACAAAGTCACTTTCACCCAGATCAAAAAGCTGTTGGGGTTTTCAGGTCAATTCAACCTCGAAGACGACAAACGCACCGAACTCAAAGGCAACGCCACCAGCGGCATCTTGAGCAAGAAAGAGCACTATGGGACCGCTTGGGCGGGCATGGACAAGCCTCTTCAAGACCGCATCGTCATGCAACTGCTCATTGAAGAAAACGAGGCCACACTCATTCAATGGTTGAAGGCCCACACGGACGTGGACGAGATCACCGCCGAGCGCATCGCCAACGCCGCACTGCCTGAGGGATACGGCAGCCTGTCGGCCAGGGCGCTCGAAAGAATCCTGCCTGAGTTACAACGTGAAGTCATCACCTACGACAAAGCCGTGATCGCCGCAGGCTTTGACCACCACAGCCACATCAGCCACGCGGTCACTGGCGAAATACTGCCCGCCCTGCCCTATTACGGCGAATACCTGCAGCGCCATGTGGGCTTTGGCAGCGGCAAGCCTGAAGACCCATCCGAAAAGCGCTTCGGCAAGATCGCCAACCCCACCGTGCACATCGGCCTCAACCAGGTTCGCACCGTGGTCAATGCGCTCATCAAACGCTACGGCCACCCCAGTGAAGTGATTGTGGAAGTCGCTCGCGATCTCAAGCAAAGCCAGGAACAACGCAAAGAAGATCAAAAGCGCCAAGCCGACAACCAGCGCCGCAACGAACGCATGCGCGAGCAAATCGCTGGACTGTTGAACATCAGCCCAGAGCGGGTCAGAACTACCGACCTGCAAAAAATGATCCTCTGGGAAGAACTGCACCGCGACAACGCCGCCGACCGCCGCTGCCCCTACAGCGGCGTGCAAATCAGTGCGTCCATGCTGTTTTCAGACCAGGTGGAAATCGAGCACATCCTGCCGTTTTCAAAGACCCTGGACGACAGCCTGAACAACAAGACCGTCGCCATGCGCCAGGCCAACCGCATCAAAGGCGACCGCACCCCTTGGCAGGCCAAAGACGACTTTGCGGCCCAAGGCTGGACCCTAGCCGACATGCTGACCCGTGCCGAACTGATGCCCAAAAACAAACGCTACCGCTTTGGCGAAAACGGTTATGCCCAATGGCTGCGCGAAGACAAAGGGTTTTTGGCACGGGCACTCAACGACACCCGCCATCTGAGCCGTGTGGCCAAGGAATACCTCAGCCTGATCTGCCCGCAAAACACCCGCGCCATTCCCGGGCAGATGACGGCCATGCTGCGTGCCAAATTTGGCCTCAACGACATCCTGGGCCTCGACGGCGAGAAAAACCGCAACGACCACCGCCACCACGCGGTGGATGCGTGTGTGATCGCCGTGACCGACCAAGGCATGCTGCAGCGCTTTGCCAGCGCCAGTGCCAGCGCCCGCGAGCGCCAACTCAACAAACTGGTTGAGACCATGCCTCTGCCATGGGACAGCTACCGCGAGCATGTGCAACGGGCCATCCACAACATCTGCGTCAGCCACAAACCCGACCACGGGCACGAAGGGGCCATGCACAACGACACGGCTTACGGCCTGCTGGGTAACGACCGGGTGCATGTGCGCAAAGTGGTTGACGGTCAGCGCGTGCGCGAAGAAAGCACGCTCAAGGTGATCCCCTTCAGCGACACCAAAGCCACTGCCCGCCATGGCCTGCTGCCCGATGGGCAGCCTCGCCCCTACAAAGGCTACAAGGGCGACAGCAACTACTGCATCGAGATCGTGCGTAACGACAAAGGCAAATGGGAGGGCGAGGTCATTTCCACCTTCGAGGCCTATCAGTTGGTGCGCCAGGGCGGGGTCAAGCGCCTGCGCCACCCCACGCTCAGCTGCAGTGGCAAGGCGTTGGTAATGCGGTTGATGATTGATGACCTGGTCAAACTCCAATTAAACGATGACCGCCTCATGGTGGGACGCATTGCCACGATCAGCGGTAACGGTCAAATCTTCATGGCTGCGCACAACGAAGCCAATGTGGATTCACGCAACAGGGACAAAAATGATCCATTTGGATATGTCTCGAAGATGGCAGGTTCGCTACAGAAGGCCCATGGTCGCAAAGTCAGCATCTCCCCCATCGGCGAGTTGCGCGACCCTGGATTCCGGGATTGAACCCGGCAGTATCTAAATGGATACAATCAAGCCATTCCAGCTTGAGCAAACCTCGGTCTTCGTCCGTTGGCTCAAGAGCCTCAAAGACTTGCAGGCCAGAGCGGCGATCGTGCTGCGGCTCAAGCAGGTGCAGGCAGGTCACCTGGGCGATGCCAAAAGCGTGGGCGCTGGCGTGTCAGAACTGCGCTGGCATCTGGGGCCTGGCTACCGGGTGTACTTTTGCAGGCGCGGCCAGCACATCATCGTGTTGTTGGCCGGGGGTGACAAATCAACACAGGTGCGTGACATTGCACGCGCTAAACAACTGGCCAAGGAGCATGGGCATGGGCAAGACGACCGCATTTGATGCAGCAGACTACCTCGACAGCGAGGAAATGATTGCCGAATACCTGAACCAGGCGTTGGCCAGTGGCGACACCGACTTGCTGCTCGCCGCCATTGGCGATGTGGCCAGGGCCCGGGGCATGGCCCAAGTGGCACGCGACTCGGGGCTGGGACGCGAGAGCCTCTACAAAGCACTGACCGCCGGGGCCAAGCCCCGATTCGACACGGTGTACAAAGTGCTCCACGCTTTGGGGGTGCGCATACAGACCCAGCCCCTGGCCCACTGACGGATCTGCACATGCTTGGCCGCATTGTCGAAGTCGCCAACGACAAGCGCCACCTGTCCATGTACAGGGGATTCATGCTGGTGCACAGCACCGGAGATGACCGGCAGGAAGTCGGTCGCGTCGCACTGGACGACATGAGCGCCCTCATCGCCAATGCCCATGGCCTGAGCTACACCAACAACTTGCTGGTCACGCTGGCCGAACGCGGCATACCCATGGTGCTGTGCGCGGCCAACCACAATGTGGTGGGCATGCTTTGGCCTGTTGAGGGCCACCACCAGCAAGCTCACCGCATGGAAGCGCAGCTGGCCTGCAGCCTGCCCACCCGCAAACGACTGTGGGCCACCATCGTCAAATCCAAGCTACTCAACCAGGCCGCGGTACTGGCTGCCACCGGTGCCCCAGACGCACCACTTCGACAGCTGGCACGCCAGGTCAAGAGCGGCGACCCGGAAAACGCCGAAGCCCAAGGTGCCCGCAAATACTGGGGTCTGCTCATGGGGCCGCTGTTCAGACGTGACCAGCAAGCCGACGGTGTGAACGCCATGCTCAACTTCGGCTACACCGTGTTGCGGGCCGCTACGGCACGGGCGGTGGTGGCCGCGGGTCTGCACCCCAGTCTGGGCCTGCACCACAGCCACGACAACAATGCCATGCGGTTGGTAGACGACCTGATGGAGCCCTTTCGCCCTGTCATCGACTGGACCGTCTGGCAGCTGCAAAGCCAGGGCCCCTGCGTGGTCAACGCCGACACCAAACGGGCACTGGTGCAAAGTCTCTACCAGGACTTGAAGGGCAATGCGGGCACCACCCCTGTGCTGGTGGCAGTGCAAAAACTGGCCACCTCGCTGGCGCTGGTCATGGTGGGCGAGCGCGACAAACTGGACCTGCCGCACGCTGGCGTGCCCCAGCGCCACACCGAACCCGATGACGAATGAGTCGCCGGGTCAAAACCTCACTCAGTGGCTACCGAATCATGTGGATGCTGGTGATGTTTGATTCGCCTGTGGTCACCGCCCCTGAGCGACTGGCAGCCAACCAGTTCAGACTCAGCCTATTGGACATAGGGTTTTTGCGATGCCAACTGAGCGTGTACATGCGCTTTTGCACCAGCGCAGCGCAAGTGCAAACGTATTGCCAGCGGGTGGAAGCGGTTCTGCCCAATGGCGGACAGGTCAACATCATGCAACTGACCGACAAGCAATACGAACGGGTGATCAGTTTTCAGGGCCGCAAAGCGCAGCCTCCGAAAAAAACACCCGATCAATTCGATCTTTTTGGCTGAAGGCGCGGATTTGAACAGCCTCGAAAAGCAAAAACCCGTTGCAAAACAAAGAGTTAACGAGATTCGAGTCTAGTCGATTGGGAAATGCGCTCTGACCGGAACAAAAGGCACAGCAGCCCCGCATTCAAGAATAGTCTAGTCGATTGGGAAATGCGCTCTGACCGGAACATCACCAACACTCAGGTTTCTGGCCTTGGCAGTCTAGTCGATTGGGAAATGCGCTCTGACCGGAACAGTTGTCGGGCCACTTGCGTTCAGTCATTTAGTCTAGTCGATTGGGAAATGCGCTCTGACCGGAACCACTGCCTGGATCGCTCCAAACGGCAACCAAGTCTAGTCGATTGGGAAATGCGCTCTGACCGGAACTATTCAAGTTGCTGGTAGATGAACAAGGCGAGTCTAGTCGATTGGGAAATGCGCTCTGACCGGATCGCCAAGCAGGCGCGCAGGCTCGAAAGCCCCTAAGATGCCCGGCATGCACAAACTCTCACCCCGCCAATGGCTGATTTTGATTTTGCTCACCGTGATCTGGGGCATCAACTGGCCGGTCATGAAAATCGGCGTCACCGGCTTTCCGCCGCTGACCTTTCGCATGGTCTGTCTGATGATGGGCACGCCGGTGCTGGGCGTGGCGCTGCTGTTTTTGAAAGTGCCGCTGCGCATTGAGCGCCAGCACTGGCCCGAGTTGCTGATTTTGGCGCTGTTCAATATGTTCATTTGGCACGGCATGATCATCATTGCGGTGCAGTCCCTGTCCAGCGGACGGGCGGCGATTTTGGGCTACACCATGCCCATGTTCTCGGCGGTGATCGGTGCGCTGTTCTTTGGCAACCGCTTGCCCACCCGCGCCTGGGGCGGCGTGGCGGCGGCGACGCTGGGTGTGGTGCTGTTGCTGTGGCATGAGCTGACGAACTTGACTGGCAAGCCCGTTGGCGTATTGCTGGCCTTGATTGCGGCCAGCACCTGGGCCCTGGGGACGCAGCTGCTGCGGCGCACGCGCATGCCGGTGCCGACCTTGGCGATTTCGTTTTGGATGACGCTGATGACCACCGTGGTCATGAGCGTGCTGGCCTTCTTGTTGGAGCGCGACCAGTGGCACGCCCCTTCCGAAGCCAACTTCATGGCCATGGTGTTCAACGCGGTGCTGGTGTTTGGCTTTGCGCATGCGGCCTGGTTTTATTTGGCGCGCAGCTTGCCGCCGGTGGCGTCCACCTTGAGCGTGATGCTGATTCCGGTGCTGGGCGTGTTCAGCGGCGCGCTGTGGCTGGGCGAGGTGCTGCACTGGCAAGACTGGGCCGCCGTGGTGCTGATGGTGGTGTCTATTTGCTCGGTACTGTGGCCCACGGCCACACCTTCGCCAGCGGCTGAATCAGAGGCCGACGGTGCAAGTGATTCTGGGCGAGGCGAAAAACCGCGCAGCGTGGACTAACTGCCGCCCTGCACCACTTGCAAGGCCAGGCACAAATCGGCCCAGGCTTTGCCTTTGTCGCTGGTGTTGCGCAGCAAGTAGGCAGGCGGGTAGGTCACGACCACGGGCACGCCTTGGTAGTGGTGCACCTGGCCGCGCAGCTTGCCCAGCGGCTCGGTGCTTTGCAGCAGCGATTGCATGGCAAAACGCCCCATCACCAAAATCACGCGCGGTTGTACCAGCGCCACTTTGCGCGACACATAGGCGGCGCAGCGGCGCAACTCTTCGGGTGCAGGGTTACGCGCATCGGGCGTGGCGCATTGCGTGGCATGCGTGAGGTAAGCGCCTTGTGCGCCCTCACCTGCGCGGCTCACGCCCACGGCTTTGAGCATGTTGTCCAGCAAGCGCCCCGCGTCGCCCGCAAAGGGTTGGCCTGTCGCGTTTTCCGCGTCGCCTGGGGCATCGCCCAGCACCAGCCAGTCAGCGTTCAGGCTGCCCGCGCCAAACACGCTGTGCTGGCGCTGTGCGCACAGGCCGCAGGCCTGGCAACTGGCCGCAGTGGTTTGCAGCGCGGTCCAATCCATCTCGGCCAAATCGGCCGACAGAGGGGGGTGCGCGGCATCAGGTTCGGGTTGGGTGGGTGGCGCTGGAGGGGGAGCTGTTCTGGCGGGTGTCGATGTGGGCGCGGGCGCGGGTGCAGGTGCAGGTGCAGGTGCAGGTGCAGGTGCAGGTGCTGGTGCAGGTGCTGGTGCGGGTGCTGGTGCGGGTGCGGCATCCACGGCTGCAGGGGCCCACACGCGCACACCCATTTCGGCCAGCATGGCGCGTTGACGTTCGTCCAAATCAAAGCGGGTGGGGTCGTTCATGGCCTCAGGCATTCACAGTTTTTGGCTCATGACCAGCGCGGCTTCGCGCTGGCCTCTGCCCACAGGATAGTAATCTTTGCGCACGCCCACCTGCTTGAAGCCGTGGCTGCGGTACACATGGATGGCGCGGTGATTCGACTCGCGCACCTCCAGCCACAGCCACGCGCAGCCCTGGCCGCGCGCCCACAGTGCCAGCGCGTCCAGCATCAGCTTGGCCCAGCCCTGGCTGCGGTGCGCCAGCGACACGGTGATGTTGAGCAAATGCACTTCGTCCAGCACCTTCATGGCCACAAAGTAGCCGATCAATGTGGTGCCCGCCAGCAGGCGCTGCGCGGCGTAGCCGCTGGCCAGGGCGTCTTTGAAGTTGCCCACCGTCCAGGGATGGCCGTACACGCTTTGCTCGACCGCGATCACCGCGTCGAGGTCGTCGGTCGTCAGCGCCTCGAATCGGGCTGGCACCGCAGAGGCATCGGCCGTCTCACCGGCCAAAGAGGGTCGGTGCAGGCTCATGGCACCGAAGGGGGATCAGCGCGGCCTGCGGCGGTCACTTGCAGGGCTTGCGCAGCTTTCATGGCTTCGCGCTCGGCGCTGGTGTAAGCCACTTTGTCGCGCACATACAGCGGCATGGCCTGCTCGGGCGGCACCGCCAGACCGGCCTGAAACAGCGCAGGCGCCAAGCGCAGCAAGGCCTGCGCTGTGGGCAAGGCCTGCACATGCGGCGCGCCGGCAGGCAACAGGGCCGACAAACGCTCGCCATACACCGCCAAGGCATTGCCGGCGCACAGGGCCACGCGGGAATGCAGGGCAGGTTCTAAGGCCACCGTCTCGGGTGGCCCTACTTGCAAACCTTGCAGCATGCGCCAACCTGAAGCCGGGCCTTGCCATTCGTAGGCCGCCGAGTACACCTCGCCCATGCGCGCGTCCAGCAGCGCCAGCACGCAGAGCGTCGCTTCGGTGTCAACGAGAGGCGGCTGCAAACCCCGCGCCTGCTCGGCCACGGCCAGCAAGGTGTCTACCGGCAAGACCGGCACACCGGCCCCAAACGCCAAGCCCTGCGCCACCGCACAGGCGGTGCGCAAACCGGTGAACGAACCGGGCCCGCGCCCGAACACAATCGCGTCGAGTTGCGGCAAAGTCCAGCCCGCCTGGGCCAGCAAGTCCAGCACCGCCGGAATCAAATGGGCCGAGGCCTGTGCACCGCCTGCGCCTTCGTAGGACCAAGTGCGCTCACCGTCCGACAGCGCGATCGACAGCGCGTCGGTGCTGGTGTCAAAGGCCAAAAATTTCAGGGTTGCACTCATGGGGCTTTAGCAGGGCTGGCCGCTTGGCGCACGCCAAACAAAATACCGCCGGTCACCAAGGTGAGCCCGACCAGCAGGTTCCAATGCATGGGCTCTTGCAAAAACACCACCGCGCCCAGCGCCGACAGGCCCGGCACCAGGGCGGTGATCATGGTCGAGCGCACCGGACCGAAAGCGCGAATCATCTGGGTGAAACCGATGCCCGAAATCACCACCGAACCGACGCCTTGAAACAGCGCCTGAAAGGCGATTTCTTGCCACGACGCGCTCATCAAGTGGGTCGGCAAGTAGCCCAGCGCCACGGCCAAAACAAAGGCCGGCACAAAGGTCAGCAAAGCAAACACGGTGATGGCCATGGTGGCCCGCACCGCATCCAAACTGTGGCGGCGCACCGTGACGCTGTAGGCCGACCAACAGAAGGCGGCGGACATGAACAGCACATCGCCCTTCCACACATCACCGCCTTCAAACGCTTTGAGCAAACTGGCGCCGCCGACCAACAGATCGCCCAAGACGATCAACACCAGGCCGGTGGCGCGGCTGGACGAGATCGGCTCGCGCAGCACCCACCAGGCCAGCAAGGTGGTCCACAAAGGCAGGCTGCCGGGCATCAGCACCGACGCATGGGCGGCCGGTGCGAAGAAAAATCCGTTGTAGGCCAGCAAGGCATACAGCAAGCCGCCGAGCAGGCCGGCCTGCAGCGTCACCCGCCAAGGCAAGGGCGAGAAGCCAAAGAATGAACCGACCGCCTGCCCGCTCCGGCGCGCCGGGCGCATCAGCCACCAGGCCCAGGGCACCAACACACTGCTGGCCCCCAGAATGCGGGCCAGCACAATGTCCAAAGGCAACAAATGGTGCGAGGCCGAGGCCCGGGCAATGACGATGAAAGAGGTCCAGATCAGCACCGTGATGGCCGCCGCAATCAGGCCCACGGTTCGGGGTTGAAAATGCATGCCTCCGATGATACGTCCCCGCCCTGCCGCGCATCTGCCGTTAGACTGCCTGTCATGCGTTTGTTTGCTGTTTCTCCTCCGCTCAGCCCTTGGGCTGTGGCACTGAGCGGGCTGCTGGCGGTGTGCCCGCTGCACGCGGCACCCTCCCATGCCAACCCCACGCGCGCGAAATTGCAGCGGGCTCCTGCCACCATGCCCTTGCCCGCCGAGGTGCGCCAGGCCTTGGCCCAGGCCCATGTGCCGCCAGAGGCATTGAGCGTGATGATCGCGCCGCTGCCGGCCAGTACCCCAGCGCCCGCCCACCCAGCGCCCACCCACCCGCTGCCCGCCAGGCTGCGCCACCGTGCCCAAGAAAGCATGAACCCGGCCTCGGTGATGAAGCTGATCACCACCTACGCCGGTCTGTCGCTGTTGGGGCCCGACTTCACCTGGCGCAACCGCGTGTATGTGGACGGCAGCGTCAGCAATGGTGTGCTGCAAGGCCATTTGATTGTGCGCGGCAGCGGCGACCCCAAGCTGGTGCTGGAGCGGGTGCAAGCCCTGATTGAACAAATTCAGGCCGCAGGCGTGCGCGAGGTGCACGGCGACATCGTGCTCGACCGCAGCGTGTTCGACATCCCGCCGCGCGAGCCCGGCAGTTTCGATGACGATGCCCTGCGCCCCTACAACGCCACCCCTGACGGCTTGCTGGTCAACTTCAAATCGCTGATCTACAGCTTCACCCCCGACCCCGCAGCAGGCGTGGCCCGGGTGCAGGCCGAGCCGCCCCTGGCGGGCCTGAGCGTGCCCGCGCAAGTGCCGCTGAGCTCAGGGCCTTGCAACGACTGGCGCAGTAGCTTGCGCGGTCAATTTGGCTCGGCCACACAAGTGCAGTTTGGCGGCAGCTTCAGCGCCCAATGCGGCCCCAAAACATGGCCAGTGGCCTATGCCGCGCCTGAGCAGTTTGCCGCGCGCATGATTCAAGCCCTGTGGCAAGCCGCTGGCGGCCGCTTGACCGGCCAAGTGCGCGAGGGCCGCACCCCGACCAGCGCCCGCTTGCTGACCGAAGCGCCGTCTTTGCCGCTGTCAGACATCGTGGCCGACATCAACAAGTTTTCCAACAACGTCATGGCCCAGCAACTGTTCCTCAGCCTGTCCAGCCAAAACAACCAAGCGGCGCGTTTCGACGCCTCTCGGCAGCGCTTGTTGCAATGGTGGCAAGCCAATTTGCCCGAGCAACCGGCGCCGGTGCTGGAAAACGGCTCCGGCTTGTCGCGTCATGAGCGCAGCAGCGCTGCCGCCATCACCCGCCTCTTGCAACTGGCAGCCCAGGGGCCGCATGCGCAGGCGTTTCAAAACTCTTTGGGCTTGGCGGGGGTGGATGGCACGGTCGCGCGCTTGAAAGACCGCCACCCGAACGCCGCCGCCATTGGCCAAGCCTGGCTGAAAACCGGCACCCTGCGTGACGTGATCTCGCTCGCCGGCTACGTCCAAGGTCAGAGCGGCCAGCGCTATACCCTGGTGGCCATCGTCAACCACGCCAACGCCAATGATGCGCGGCCCGCGCTCGATCATTTGCTGGAGTGGACGGTGCGCGACGCCCAACCGGCGACAATCAAGCCATGAATTTGATCGACGTGATCGGCTCGTTGGCCGCCTTTCTCACCACCGCCAGCTTTGTGCCGCAAGCCTGGCACACCTTCCGCACCCGTGACGTGAGCGGCATCTCGCTGGGCATGTACAGCTTCTTCACCCTGGGCGTGGCCCTGTGGCTGGTCTACGGCTTGCTGCTGATGGCCTGGCCCATCATCATCGCCAATGTCATCACCACCAGCCTGGCGCTGATGATTTTGCTGATGAAGCTGCGCTATCGCTGAGTGGGTTGGGCTCCCTGTTTTAAGCCACCAGCAAGGCTTTTTTGTGCATCGCCGCCAGCCACAAATTGTCAACGTCACTCAGCTCCTGCTTATCAAAGCCACTGGCCACCTCCCAGTAGCGGCCTGAGGGCACCATGTAAGCCAAGCGGGCTTCCGTCCGCAACGCCGCGTCAATGGCTTGTGCGTCCAAATCCAAGGTCTCAAGGCCATTCCATTCTGCGGCAGCAGCACAGGCTTTCAGTTGAGAAAAACTGACTCTTGGAAAAAGCAAGCGCGAGGTCGCCTGTTCAGACAAATTCACCACCGCACAACCTTGCCGCTGGGCCAGGGCCATGAGACGCACCGACTTGGCCTCCAGGCTCTGCAATGTGACGTCTTGACGCAAAGGGTCGGCCACGCCTTGGCCATAAAAATGCGTCGCCTGCCCGGGATCTGAGGCATACACCATGTCGCAACCGACATAGGCAATGACATCGGGCTGCAACGCCCCCAAGGCCCAGTAGCCCGCGGTGAAAGCCATCGTCCCGCCGGCATAGACGAAGCCGCCAAAACGGTTTTGTACTGGCACAAATTCATTGGCGGTGATGAGTCGTTTTCCGCCGGTTTGGCCCCAATGGGGGTGCCGGTCTGAAGGAAAGTCTTCGGGATAAATCAAACAATCCCAAGTTTCACAGACTTGCCAAGCGTTGTTGATCACCACGCGCTGTGCAAAAAAGGACGTATCGCAACCCGAAACCCTCAGGGCGTCCGGCGCACTGCCCACGATCAATACCATTTTTATATCGGATTTCACATCGGCCTTCATGCAATGAGATGGTTGGGATACTTTACCAACTCGATGACAGGCCCGTGAAAATCAAAGGGGATTGCAAATATGTCAGCGTTTACCCCATTTCACAGAAATGTCATTTTACTTAGCATGAAAACAGAACGATCGTTCTTTTTATATCCAACAGGAGACTTCCCATGATTTCGATGCGATTGAGACTTTCGGCTGTCAGCGCTGCGGTGCTGTTGGCGGCTTGCGGTGGATCGGACACCGACCGCAGCGGCCAGTTGCTTGAGACACCCGCCTCCATTTACACCATGACCAAGGCCCAATTGGATGCGGCTGGTACGTCTTCTGGCCTCATTGGCTTGAGCGGCGCCGCCAAATGCGATGTCAATGTGGTGCCTTTGAACTATGTGACACCGGGCGTCAAAGGCGAAGCCTCAAATGCCTCTGGCGTATTGTTATTGCCCACAGGCACGGGTTGTACTGCCGCCGCACCTTTGGTGGCTTATGCCAAAGGTACCGATGTGCAAAGAAATCGTACTTTAGCCAGCCCAACCGACAGTGAAACCGGCTTGCTTGCGGCCATGTACGCAGCCCAAGGCTATGCCGTGGTAGCGACCGATTACCTGGGCTTTGCAAAGTCGGCCTACACCTACCACCCCTATTTGCACGCCGCCTCTGAGGCCACCAGCGTGATCGACTCGATCCGCGCCGCACGCAATGCCGCCAAAGTCTTGGGGGCCAGCCTGAATGGCAAAGTCATGTTGACCGGCTACTCGCAAGGCGGTCACGCTTCCATGGCCGCCCACCGCGAAATTGAAAAAAATCTGTCCAGTGAAATCAATGTGGTCGCTGGCGCGCATTTGGCTGGACCCTACAACCTGTCTGGCTCCATGAAACTGACAGACGCGATTGCCGGCTATCAGTTCTTTGTGCCTTATTTCATTACCGCGTGGCAGAAAATTTATGGCACGTTGTACAGCAATGTCTCCACCGCCTTCAAAGCACCCTACTCGGGCTGGATCGAAACGCTGCTGCCCAACGCAACCCTGAACTACACCACTTTGGTCACCAACGGGCCAACAGCAGGCCAGTACTGGCTGCCAGGCTTTTTGGGTCAAAACCCCAATCAAGCCCGCGATGAAGTGTTCCAAGCCGCCTACATCACGGACATTACCGCCAACCCCAACACCAACCCTGTGGTGGCGGCAGCTAAGCTCAATGACTTGCTGGATTGGAGCCCCAAGTCCAAAGTCTTGTTGTGCGGCGGCAGTGGGGACCCCACCGTTAACCCCGCAGTTCATCAAAACGTCATGAAAGCTGCGTTTGATGCCAAGGGCTTGACGAATGTGACTTCGGTCGATGTGAACCCTACTATTGAACTTCTTTATGGCTCCGTCAAAACGTCTGCGCCAGTAACGTTTTACAGCAACTACCACGGCGGCTACGAGCCACCACTCTGTCATGCTCAAGGCCGTGGATTGTTTGACCTGTTGAAGTAATCAAGCCGCCGCGCGCTGCAACCGGTCCCGCACACCTTCCCACTCGGGGGTGTCGGGCGGTTGTTGCATCCAGATTATTCGCATGCGGCCCCAAGGCCTTTAGTTTCGTGGCCATGTCGTTAGCCGACATCAGCCAGACTTTCGTGTGAGGCTCCTAATGCGACACCAGCTTGCCTGAGGCCCGCGGTGCGCGCGCTTGCACGGCGTCGCGCGCACTGCCCACGATCCAGTCCATTTTTATATCGGATTTCATATCAGCCTTCATTCAATCAAATGGTGGGGTTACCTCGCCAACGCGATGTCAGGCCCGTGAAAATCAAAGGGGATTGCAAATAACAAATAGGTCAGCGTTTACCCCATTTCACAGAAATGTCATTTTACTTAGCATGAAAAACAGAACAACCGTTCTTTTTAATTCCAATAGGAGACTTCCCATGATTTCGATGCGATTGAGACTTTCGGCTGTCAGCGCTGCGGTGCTGCTGGCGGCTTGCGGTGGCTCGACCATACCTCCGGAAGAAGCACGTATTCAGGACACAATTACTTTCAAGCCAGCCGCCGCCATTGCAACCGCAACCACATTTGCCGCCATGGCCAGCGACGCCAGCGACACCGTAGCAATGAGCACGACAAGCCGATGGGCAGGTGTACTCAACGGCGCAGCCTATCAAGTCGAGGTTCCGGCAACCTGGAATGGCAAACTGGTCATGTACGCCCACGGTTACGCTGGTGCAGGCCTTGATCTGGGCGTGAACGCTCCCTCTATTCGACGTTATTTGATTCAAAATGGCTACGCTTGGGCCGCCTCCAGCTACAGCAAAAACAATTACGACGTCCGCGCTGGTGTAGAAGACACCAACGCGTTGGCACTGGCATTCACGAAAATTGCCAGCAATAACTCTCGCACCCTCGCTGCACCGAGCAAAATCTACATCACAGGCCACTCAATGGGTGGGCATATCACCGCCGCAGCGATCGAGGACGAGGCCTACGCCACGGCCAATAACAAGGTGAAGTACAACGGCGCCGTTCCTATGTGTGGCGTGGTTGGCGATGCCGAACTGTTTAACCAGTTTGCAGCCATGCAAGTCACGGCACAGGCTTTGGCGGGAGTCCCCAAATACCCGACCGACAAATGGGCTGATATCAAAGACTTAGTGACCAGCAAGCTGTTCACGAGCATGTCGCCCACGATCACCGCCACCGCCACCGGAACAAAGTACCTTTCCGTGCTCCAAAATATCACGGGTGGCTCTCGTCCAATGTTCAATGAGGGCGTCCTTTTTGGTGGAAGTTTCCCTTCAGCCTACGGCACTTTTGGCAGCGACGGCACCGTCACAGGCATTTTGAACAAAAACGTGCTCGACACGAATGCCTACACCTACACCATCGACGGGGATACAGCCGGTTCAGCTGCTTTGAACTCATCGGTCATCAAAATGACCGCCGCATCCGATGCCAACCGCCTGCGCACTGACGGGTTGCGCTGGATCCCGAAAGTCAATGGGGAATTCAAAATACCGGTGGTCTCCATCCACACCTTGGGCGACCTTTTTGTGCCTTTCAGCATGGAGCAGGTTTACCAAAAAAGAGCAGCCGCTAAAGGTAACAGTAATTGGTTGGTGCAACGGGCGATCAGGGGCGTGAGCCATTGCGACTTCACCGTGGCAGAACAGGCTGAAGCTTTCGATGCCATGATCAAGTGGGAGCGGGATGGTGTGAAGCCTGGAGGTGACGACGTCGTGACGCCTGCGACGGTTGCTGCAGCCAGTTATGGATGCACGTACACCAAAAATACACTGGGTGCGGATGAAAGCCCGACAACGAGTTATTTCCGCGGGTTGACAGTGGCTTCCCGAGCTGTCTGCACTACCCCTTAAAGGGTTTGCGCATCGCAAGGGCTGTTTGACCTGCTGAAGTCATCAAGCCGCAGCCCGCTGCAACCGGTCCCGCACACCTTCCCACTCGGGGGTGTCGGGCGGTTGTTGCACCCAGATTTGCAGCACGCCACGCGCGTCCAAATCGCGCAGCACGGTGAACAGTTCGTGCGCAGCTTGTTCGGCTGTTGTGGGCTGTGCGCGCCACACCACGCCAGCGCCCAAACCCGCCCCTGCATCGGGTCGCAGGGCAGACCAGACCCCCAAATTATTCGCATGCGGCCCCAAGGCCTGCAGTTTCGCGGTCATGTCGCTTGCCGACATCAGCCGGACTTTTGCGCGGGGCGCGTAATGCGACTCCAGCGTGCCTGAGGCCCGCGGTGCGGGTGCTTGGAGCGCATCTTTGTCCAGCACCGTCATGGCGCAAGCGGCTTCAATTTGTGTGCGGGTGATTTGCCCGGGGCGCAGCAATACAGGCGCGCCACGGGTGCAGTCGATGATGGTGGACTCGATGCCGACTTCGCAGGCCCCGCCGTCCAACACCAGCAAATCAGGACCCAACTCGGATTGCACATGCGCCGCCGTGGTGGGGCTGACACGGCCAAACAAATTGGCGCTGGGCGCAGCCAGACCCGCCATGCCTTGGGCCGCGCAGGCCGCCAGCAAGGCATGCGCCACTGGGTGCGCGGGGCAGCGCAAACCGATGGAGTTTTGGCCTCCGGCAGCGGCGGCGCCTATCTCGGGGCGGCGCGGCAAGATCAAGGTCAGCGGCCCGGGCCAAAAAGCGGCCATCAGGCGGTTTGCAAAATCGGGCACCTCGGCGGCAAATGCGGACACGCCCTCCGCACTGGCCACATGCACGATCAAAGGGTGATCGGCCGGGCGGCCTTTGGTGGTGAAAATCTTGGCCACTGCCTGCGCGTTGCAGGCATCGGCGGCCAGGCCGTACACCGTCTCGGTCGGCAGGCCCAGCAAGTCGCCGCGCTGCAAAGCTTCCACCGCTTGCGCGATGGATTGGGGCAAAGCGCCGTCCAGACGCATCAAAACGCCTCGATGCCCAAGATCGCGGCGGCGCGCAAGGCGTTGGCGCGCACTTCGTCGGCGGTGGCGGCGATCAGGTTCAAATGCCCCATCTTGCGCCCGCGTCGGGCGGCCAGTTTGCCGTACAAATGCAGATGCACTCCGGGCAGGGCCAGCACCTGGTCCCAGGGCGGCGATTTTTCAGTGCCGTCGGCACCGAACCACACATCGCCCAGCAGATTGAGCATGATGGCCGGGCTGTGTTGGCGCGGTGCGACCAAGGGCAAGCCGGCCAAGGTGCGCACCTGCAGGTCAAACTGCGACTGGTCACACGCGTCCAGGGTGTAGTGCCCGCTGTTGTGTGGGCGCGGCGCCATCTCGTTGACGACCCAGCGGCCATCTTGCAACACAAAAAACTCCACGCACAGCACGCCCACATAGTCGACGCCTTGGGCAATGGCGCGGGCCGCTGCCACCAAGGCTGCCGCCAGCGCAGGGTCGACCAGACCGTCGATCACCTGGGTCACGGCCAAGATGCCGTCACGGTGCAGGTTGTGTTGCACCGGAAAATTCACCATCGCGCCGTCCGCGCCACGCGCCACGATGACCGAGCATTCGCTGGCCAAGGGCAGCATTTTTTCCAGCACGCAGGGCACTTGGCCTAGAGCACCCCAGGCCTCTTGCAAAGCCTGTTGGGTGGCAACGCGCACCTGGCCTTTGCCGTCATAGCCCATGCGGGCGGTTTTCAAAATACCGGGCAGCAAATCGGCTGAAATCGCCGCCAATTCTTCGGCTGTTTCGATCACCGCATACGGCGCGCAGGGCACGCCGCAGCGGTCAAAGTGGGCTTTCTCTTGGGCGCGGTCTTGTGCAATCGCCACCGCGGCCGCGCCGGGGGCCACCGGGCGCGTGCTCGCCAAGGCGGCCAAGGCGGGGGCGGGTACATTTTCAAATTCGGTGGTGATGGCGGCGCTGCACGCCGCCAACTGCGCCAAGCCCTGCGGGTCTTCATAAGCGGTGGCGATGTGGTGGTGACTCACCAAGCCCGCCGGGCTGGCCGGGTCCGGGTCGAGTACGGCGGTGGCGTAACCCATGGCCTGGGCCGCATGCACAAACATGCGGCCGAGTTGCCCGCCGCCCATGACGCCCAGGGTTACCTGCTGGCCGTCGATCACGGCCCCTGGCAACAACGGCGTCATGCCCCGCCCACCGGCGGCAGGCTCATGGCCCGTGCCGCCGCGGTTTGTTCTGCACGGTAGGCCTGCAATTGGGTGCGCAGCGATTCGTCGTGGTTGGCCAACAAGGCCACGGCAAACAAGGCCGCATTGGCCGCACCGGCCGCGCCAATCGCGAATGTGGCGACCGGAATGCCCTTGGGCATTTGCACAATGCTGTGCAAAGAATCGACCCCTTGCAGATGCCGACTGGCCACCGGCACACCCAACACCGGCACCAGCGTTTTGGCGGCGAGCATGCCGGGCAAATGCGCCGCACCGCCCGCGCCCGCGATGATGGCTTGCAGGCCCCGCGACTGCGCCGCTTCAGCGTAGGCGAACATGTCGTCGGGCATACGGTGCGCCGAAACGACCTGCGCTTCGTGAGGGATGCCAAAGTGTTGGAGAATCTGGACTGCGTGCTGCATGGTGTCCCAGTCGGAACTGGAACCCATGACGACGCCAATAAGCGCTTGTGTCATTGGGTGCTTTTGGTGATCAAGCCCGAATTTTAAGGTTTCACCCGCTTCCACCCAAATACTGCCCACCATGATTGATGTCACGACCGAAAATTTTGAAACCGAGGTGATTGCCGCCTCCATGACCACCCCCGTGCTGGTGGACTTTTGGGCCCCCTGGTGCGGCCCCTGCAAAACCCTGGGGCCCTTGCTGGAGAAGATGGAAGTGGCCTACGGCGGTCGCTTCAAACTGGTCAAAATCGACTCCGACCAAGAGCAGCAGTTGGCAGCGGCGTTTGGCATCCGCAGCATTCCCACCTGCATTTTGCTGAAAAACGGCCAGCCGGTGGACGGCTTCATGGGCGCGGTGCCCGAAGGCAAATTGCGCGAATTCTTGGACAAGCACATCCCCAGCGAAGACGCCTTGCTGGCCGAGAGCGAAACCCAGGCCGCTGAAGAACTGATGGCCTCAGGCGATCTGCAAACCGCGCAAGCCAAGCTGGAAGACGCCTTGGCGGCCAACCCAGGCAACGACGATGCGCGCTTTGATTTGATCAAAATCCTGATCGGCACCGGCCAGTTTGAACAGGCCGAGGCCTTGTTGGCGCCCATGCTGAAGCAAATTCCGCTGCAACTGCGCTTTGAGGCACTGAACCAGTGGTTGCAGACCTTGATTTTTGTCACCACCGACCCGCGAGGCCAATGGGAAATTCACCAGTTTGACACCTTGATTGCCGCGAACAAACGCGACTTTGATGCCCGTTTTGCCAAAAGCCGGGTGCTGATCGCCCTGGACGACTGGACCGGCGCGATGGACGAGTTACTGGAAATCATCATGCGCGACAAAAAATGGGGCGATGACGCGCCGCGCAAAACCTTTGTCGCCCTGCTGGAGTTGTTGACCCCACCCAAACCCAAAGCCACCCAAGATGCCAACGGCAAGTCGGCTGGCGGCATCGAGTTGATGGGCAAAACCGCGGTGCATGAAGACCCGCAAGCGCAACTGGTGTCCAGCTACCGGCGCAAGCTGAGCATGATGCTCAACTGAACCACGCCCGCGCCTGGGGCGTGGCGCGGTTTCAAGCGGTTTTTTTCTTGCCCGGCTTTTTCTTCGATGCGTTCTTCGCCTGTTCAAACGCCTCTTTGCGCACCGCGCGCTCGGCGTCGGCTTGCTGACCCAGCGCCAGCCAGGCGGCGAATTCGGTGGGGGTTTCCAGCGTCAACCGCCCGAGGGCAGCCGAGCGGAAGTCATGGATCACGATGTCCGCCGCTTTGGTGGTGTTGACGCGACCACCGCTTTGGATGGCACCGCGTTGGCGACCGATCGCGTCCAGCATTTCTTCGTCGGTGTGGCCCGCCACATCGCTGATTTTGTAGCGCGCAGACAAAGCTTCAGGGTAATGGGGGATCAGGTAGTTCAGCAACTCCAACGCCACTTCTTCTTCGTCAAAGGCGTTGATGCCGATCGCGCCGCTGGCCGCCAGGTTGTAGCCGCTTTGCGCTACGATGATGCGCGGCCACAGCACACCGGGCGTGTCGTACAAATAAAAATCGTCTGCCAAGACAATGCGTTGCTCGATCTTGGTGACGCCAGCTTCATCGCCGGTTTTGGCGGCCCGTTTGCCTTTGAGCGTGTTGATCAGCGTGGACTTGCCGACGTTGGGAATGCCGCAAATCAGCACCCGCATGGGTTTGACCATGCCACCGCGCAGGGGCGCGAGTTGCTGGCAAGCGTCAATCAGGGCTTTGGCCGGCGAGGTCATGCTGGTGTCCAGCGCAATCGCGCGCACGCCGGGCAGGGCGTTGTAATGGTCCAGCCAGAGTGCGGTGCGCGCGGGGTCAGCCAAGTCTTGCTTGCTCAGCACCTTCAGGCCGGGCTTGCTCTGAATCAGCTCGGCCAGCATCGGGTTGGCGCTCGATCCGGGCAAGCGCGCATCCAGCATTTCGATGACCACATCAATGTCTTTGATGCGCTCCCCGATCGCTTTGCGCGTGAGGTGCATGTGCCCAGGGAACCATTGAATCGCCATAAAACTCGCTACCGACCGAAAAAGTCAACGTCGTTGATTGTCAGAAACTTCAACGTGGTCGGTGCATCCGGAACAACTGCTCCGGCCCGATGGTGAAGTAATCGGCTGGACCGCCGCCGCGCAAAATGTGCCCGGCGCCAGCGGTGTTGTACACGCCGTCCACCAGCAGGTCGGCGCGAATGTGCACACCGATCACTTCGCCCAGCACCATCCAAGTTTGCACTTTCACGCCGTCAATGCCCTGCAATTGGAAAACATTCGTCACCTTGCATTCAAAGGACACGGGGCTTTCCAGCACGCGCGGAGGTTTGATCAGGCGCGAGGGGGTCGGCGTCAAACCCGCCAGGTCGAATTCACTCACCTCGGGCGGCACCGACGCGCAGGTCTGGTTCATGGCTTCGGCCAAGGGCCGGGTCACCAGGTTCCAAGCGAACTCGCCGGTTTCCTCGATGTTGCGCACCGAGTCTTTGTAACCCGCGCTCGAAAAACCGATGATCGGCGGCACGTAATTGAAGGCGTTGAAAAAGCTGTACGGCGCCAGGTTCGTGATGCCGTCTGCGCTGCATGTGGACACCCAGCCGATGGGCCGCGGGCCGACGATGGCATTGAAGGGATCGTGCGGCAAACGGTGGCCGTCTTTGGGTTCGTAAAAGTGAATAGATTCAGTCATGGTGTTCATTCAAGTGAAATTTATCGCGTGGCGCCAGCCAACCTTTGTATGTCCTGGTTCATGCGGCGCAACATGCCCAAGGTCATCAAGACCTCACCGACCACGAACATCGGGCCAACCAGCAGCCCGACCACATCGTCGACAAAAGCGGGTTTACGGCCCTCAAACCAGTGGCCAATGAACTGGATCACCCAGCCAATGAAAAATACGCCCAAGCCCAGCACCCAGATCGGTTGCTCTTGCAGCACGGGCCAGCCCAGCCAAGCCACCCACACCGGCGTGCGGTAGGCGGCCCACATCAAGGCCCCGTTCACGACCACCGTGGCCAGACCGAGCAGCCAAGCGCCGCGGCTGAGATACCACAGGCTGGAAACAAACCAAAACGCACCCGCCAGTGTGAACCAGTAATCGCCCACCGTGAACACCGGGCGCATCAACAGCATGCCCACGGCCATGACGATCAAGGGGATGCCGACCAAATGCGTGAGGATGTTGCGACGATCACGGTGGTAATGGGCGTACTGCACCATCAAGGTTGTGGCCGGACGAAACAAACTGAACATAGACTTGCTTTCAAACGGACACCCATGGCCACCGGCGCACAGGCTATGTGGGGCAGCGGCTTGCTGCACTGGGCCAATCAGGTCGTCAAGCGTTGCAAGGCTTCCTGGTATTTGGCCGCGGTTTTTTCAATCACGTCGCGCGGCAGGTGCGGCGCGGGCGCCGTTTTGTCCCAGCATTTGCCGTTGTGCGGCGCCTCCAGCCAGTCACGCAAAAATTGCTTGTCGTAGCTGGGGGGGTTGATGCCTTCTTGGTAACTCTCAGCCGGCCAATAGCGCGAGGAGTCGGGCGTCAGCACCTCGTCCATCAACACCAGCGTGCCTTGATCGTCCAGTCCGAACTCGAACTTGGTGTCGGCAATGATGATGCCTTTGGCCGCCGCCATCGCGCTGGCGGCCTTGTAAATCGCGATGCTGATGTCACGGATGCGGGTGGCCAGATCGGCACCGATCATCGCCACCGTTTGTTCAAAGGTGATGTTTTCGTCGTGTTCGCCCACGGCGGCTTTGGCGGCGGGCGTGTAAATCGGCTCGGGCAGTTTGCTGGCGTTCTGCAGGCCAGCAGGCAGCTTCACGCCGCACACGGCCTGGTTGTCTTGGTATTCCTTCCAACCGCTGCCGGCCAGGTAACCGCGCACCACGGCCTCGACCGGGATGGGCTTCAGGCGCTTGACCAGCATGGAGCGGCCTTGGACCTGGGGCACTTCGGCGGCGCTGACCACGCTTTCGGGTGACTCACCGGTCAAATGGATCGGGCACAGGTTCAGGCCGTTGGGGCCGAGCTTGTCGAACCAAAACAAGGCCATTTGGGTAAGCAACACGCCTTTGCCCGGAATCGGCTCGCCCATGATCACGTCAAACGCGCTGATGCGGTCCGAGGCGACCATGAGAATGCGGTCGGTGCCCACCGCATAGTTGTCACGCACCTTGCCTCGCGCCAGCAAGGTGAGGGAAGTCAGGGCCGAGGTGTGCAGGGAAGTGCTCATTAAATCAGTGAACTTGAGGGGCCAATTTGCCTTGGGCATATTGGGCGGCGATCGCTTGCAGCGTTTCGCCTTTGATTTTGCCGGCCTGGCCTTCGCAACCGAACTCCAGGTAGCGTTGCTTGCAAATTTGCTTGGCGGCTTCGCGCGCGGGCTTGAGCCATTCGCGGGCATCGAACTTGTCGGGGTTTTCAAACAGGAACTTGCGCACCGCAGCGGTCATGGCCAAGCGGATGTCGGTGTCGATGTTGATTTTGCGCACGCCAAACTTGATGGCTTCTTGAATTTCTTCCACCGGCACGCCGTAGGTTTCTTTCATCTTGCCGCCGTACTGGTTGATCA
>CANFYZ010000005.1 GCA_947451385.1 Comamonadaceae bacterium
ATGCCATGTGGGCGATCTCACAAGGGTTCGGTCCGCACACGCCAGAGGCTTGGTTGGCGTTGTCTGCGCCCATGGTCAAAACCCAAGCCGATGGCAGTCTGACCCTGCACTACGACCCGGCCATTGGCGAGCCGATCCGCGCCATGACCCTGGAAGCGGCGCAAGCTGCCGAAGCCGTGCTGTGGCAAATTTACGATCAAATCACCGCGCGAACCTTGTTGCTGCGCGGCTTGGACTCGGATTTGCTTACCGCCGAAACCGCGCAGGCTATGCAACAACGTGGCCCGCAGGTCCACTTGGTGGCTTGGCCTGGTGTGGGCCATGCGCCCACTTTGACGCAGCCTGAGCAAGTGCAGGCGGTGGTCGACTTTTTACTCGGACCTTGAGAGTCCAATAGGTCAGCCCGCCAGCATGAAAGTTTTTGAATCCTCTGCCGCCCGGCCTTCAACCGCCACCGCCGTGATGCGTGGTGACGCTGTGCCGACCGTGGTCGCTGTAACTTCGCAAGATCTGCCTGCACAGGCGGCCGATTTGGCGCGTGCGCGCGCTTTTGCCGAGCCGCTGCTGGCCAGCGAAACTTTGGACACCGGCGAGAACATGTTGGCGCACGCGGATGCGGTGGCCGCCATTTTGCGATCCATTGGTGGCTCTGAAGCCATGCAGGCCGCGTGTTACTTGGTCTACGCCTGCGAGCACCTGAACAAACCGCAAGAAGTGATTGCCAAAGCCTTTGGCGAGAACTTCGCCAAGTTGGCGGTAGAAACCAATAAATTGGTGCATGTGCAGCGCTTGTCACGTGCCGCAGGTGAGTCGGCCCAGTTGCACGACAACCCCAAATTGCAGACCGAGAACGTGCGCAAAATGCTGCTCGCTTTCAGCCGAGATTTGCGCGTGGTCATGTTGCGCTTGACCTCGCGCCTGCAAACCTTGCGGCATTACGCTGCCTCCAAGCGGCCGGTGCCGCAGGCCTTGGCGCACGAGTCTTTGTCGGTGTTTGCCCCCTTGGCCAACCGCCTGGGCATTTGGCAGATCAAGTGGGAGATGGAGGACCTGGCGTTTCGCTTTTTGGAGCCTGACACCTACAAACAGATTGCCAGCCTGCTGGATGCCAAGCGCACCGAGCGTGAAGCCGGCATGCAGCAACTGCGCCAGCAATTACAGGAGGAGCTGGTGGCCAAGGGGATTGCTGCCACGGTCCAAGGCCGGCCCAAACACATCTACAGCATCGTGCGCAAAATGCGCGGCAAATCACTGGACTTTGACCGGGTGTTTGACATTCGCGCCCTGCGCGTCCTGGTGCCCGATGTCACCAGTTGCTACGCCACCTTGGCCTGGGTGCACGAGCGCTTCACGCCGTTGCATGAGGAATACGACGACTACATCGCCAAGCCCAAAAACAACGGTTACCAGTCCTTGCACACCGTGGTGCGCGATGCCCAGGGTTTGCCGATTGAAATCCAGATCCGCACCCAGGCCATGCATGACCACGCTGAAAGTGGTGTGGCGGCCCATTGGGCCTACAAAGAGGCCGGCGCCAAGGGCTATGCCGGCGTCAGCGCCAACAGCGACTATGACGCCAAGATCGCTGTCTTGCGCCAGTTGTTGGCCTGGGAGCGCGACATTGCTGGCTCGGCTCAGCAACAAATTTCAGACAAGGCTTTGTTTGAAGACCGGATTTATGTGATGACGCCGGATGCGGCGATTGTGGAGTTGCCCCAAGGGGCCACGCCCATCGACTTTGCCTACATCGTGCACACCAACCTGGGCCACCGCTGCCGGGGCGCCCGGGTGGACGGCGCGATGGTGCCTTTGAACACCGCCTTGCAAAACGGCCAAACGGTGGAGATCCATGCGATCAAGGAGGGCGGGCCTTCGCGCGACTGGCTCAACAGCGAACTCGGCTATTTGGTCAGCCCCCGGGCCAAAGCCAAGGTGCGGGCCTGGTTCAATGCGCAGATCACCCATGAAAATATGGCCAAGGGCCGTGAGGCCGTAGAGAAGTTGCTGCAACGCGAAGGCAAAACCGCCATCAAACTGGACGATCTGGCCGGGCAATTGGGCTTCAAATCTGCCGAAGGTTTGTTTGAGGTGGTGGGCAAAGACGAATTTTCTTTGCGCAACATCGAGACCCTGCTCAACCCCCCTGAGCCCGCGCTCACGCCCGACGAAATCGTGCTGCTGAAAAAGTCGCGCGGCTCGAACAAAACCCAGCCGTCCAGCGTCTTGGTGGTCGGCATGGACTCCTTGCTGACGCAACTGGCACGTTGCTGCAAGCCTGCGCCGCCGGATGGCATCAGCGGGTTTGTCACGCGGGGCAAAGGGGTCAGCATCCATCGGCGCGACTGCAGCAGCTTCAAGGCCCTGGTGCAGCGCGATCCTGATCGCGTGATCGAGGTCCGGTGGGCGCAACACAAGGCGGGCGAGACCTTGGTCTACCCGGTGGATGTGGCCATCCAGGCGCAAGACCGGCAGGGCTTGCTGCGCGATATTTCCGAAGTCTTTGCCAAAGAAAAAGTCAATGTGATTGGCGTGCAAACCCAGTCGATCAAGGGCACGGCTTGGATGACCTTCACGGTCGAAGTAGCCGACTCCGGCCTGTTGCAGCGCGTGTTGATGCAAGTGGCGCAGGTACGCGGGGTCGAGGCCGCGCGCCGCCGCTGACGCAGCTGGACTGATTTGCTGTGACGCCCCAGAACCGGGGGATTTCTCTGCTATGATCGCGGCTTCGAATTTGTAGGCGCGTAGCTCAGCTGGTTAGAGCACCACCTTGACATGGTGGGGGTCGTTGGTTCGAGTCCAATCGCGCCTACCAACTGATATCCCGACACAAAATGTATTTTGTGTCGGGTTTTTTTATGCCTGTTCAATCCGCTGGCGTTTTAAACGCCTTCAAGGATTCGAATGTCCCGCACCACCGCGTTGGTGCCCAGCGCGGCCAGGGCTTCTTGGTAGGCCGGGCTGTTGTAGGCCGACAAGGCGGCGTCTAGACTGTCAAATTCAATCAACACGGTGCGCATTGCTTCTCCCTGCTCTTTCACCGCAGCAGGGACACCGCGAGCCAAAAATCGGCCACCTGCCGCCGTCAGGGCCGGGCCCGCCAATTGCGCATAAGCGGCCAAAGCCGCTGTGTCGGTGACAGTTCGGTAGGCGCTGATCCAATATGCTTTGGCCATGACAGATATCCTTCAAGTTAAGTGGCACGAAATTAAACCGGCCCAAGCTTAAACGGAAAAGTTGGATCTGGCTGACCGCACCGGTTTCTCTGTTCTCATTTCCTAACTGTGAGCACCCATGACGAATTCAAAGACACCACCGTCCTCTCAAAACCAGGGTCAAACTCCACAGCCTGAGGGTTTTCGCAGCGGCTTGACCAATTACGGCGATGCGGGGTTCTCGCTGTTTTTGCGCAAAGCCTTCATCAAGGGGGCCGGCTACACGGACAGTGCGCTGGACCGTCCCGTGATTGGCATTGCCAACACAGGCAGCAGCTACAACCCCTGTCACGGCAACATGCCGCAACTGATCGAGGCGGTCAAACGCGGCATTTTGATGGCGGGTGGCTTGCCCATGGACTTTCCCACCATTTCCATCGGCGAAAGTTTTGCCCAACCGACCAGCATGTATTTGCGCAACCTGATGTCCATGGACACGGAGGAAATGATTCGCGCCCAGCCCATGGATGCGGTGGTGTTGATTGGCGGCTGCGACAAAACCGTTCCCGCCCAGTTGATGGGGGCGGCTTCTTCAGGATTGCCCAGCATTCAATTGATCACGGGGGCCATGTTGACCGGCTCTCACCGCGGCGAGGTGGTGGGCGCCTGTACCGACTGCCGGCGTTATTGGGGACGCTTTCGCGCTGAGGAAATTGACCACGCTGAAATTGAAGAGGTGAATAACCGCTTGGTGCCCAGTGTGGGTACCTGCTCGGTCATGGGCACGGCCAGCACCATGGCCTGTATTGCCGAAGCCTTGGGCATGACCGTGCCGGGCGGTGCCTCACCGCCAGCGGTGACGTCCGACCGCATGCGCATTGCCGAAGAAACCGGTGTTCAAGCGGTGCGTATGGCGCAAAGTGGCTTGACGATTGACAAAATTCTGACCCCTGCGGCTTTCAAAAACGCCATGGTGGTCTTGCTGGCCATCGGCGGCTCAACCAATGGCATCGTGCATTTGGCCGCCATTGCGGGGCGCATGGGCTTGACCGTGGACCTGGCCGAACTGGACCGCATGGGGCGCGACACGCCGGTGCTGGTGGATCTGAAACCCTCTGGCGATCATTACATGGAGCACTTTCATGCGGCCGGTGGCATGGGTACTTTGCTCCGAGAACTCAAGCCCCTGCTGGCGCTGGAGGCGATGACGGTGACCGGTCGTACTTTGGGGGAAGAAATCGATCGCGCGGGCGCGCCATTCAAACAAGCCGTGATTCGCCCGCTGAACAATCCGATTTACCCGCAAGGCGGCATTGCCTATTTGAAGGGCAACCTGGCGCCGGGTGGCGCCATCATCAAACAGTCGGCCGCCAGTCCGGCTTTGATGGAGCACGAAGGCCGGGCGGTGGTCTTTGAAAATTTAGAAGACATGGCCCTGCGAATTGATGACTTGAACTTGGATGTTCAAGCCGATGATGTGTTGGTCTTGAAAAACATCGGCCCGTTGGGCGGGCCTGGCATGCCTGAGGCCGGCTACATCCCGATCCCCAAAAAGCTCGCCTTGCAAGGCGTGAAGGACATGGTGCGGATGTCGGATGGACGCATGAGCGGCACCGCGTTTGGCACCATCGTGCTGCATGTCATGCCGGAGTCTGCGTTGGGCGGCCCTTTGGCCTGCGTACAAAATGGAGACCGCATTCGGCTGAGTGTGTCAAGGCGTGAAATTTCTTTGTTGGTTGATGACGCAGAAATGGCGCGACGCATGGCGGCCGCCCCAGCCACCCGGCCGACGGCGGCGCGCGGCTACCGCAAATTATTTTTGCAGTCGGTGACGCAAGCTGACCAAGGCGTGGATTTTGACTTTTTACAAGCTAACCCCAAGCAGGAGACATGATGACCGAACGCAAAGTGGCACTCATTACGGGATCGGGCACCGGCGTTGGTGCCGCAACCGCCTTGATGTTGGCCGAACGTGGCTACAACGTGATGATCAATTATTCGCGGAGTGCGGCTGAAGCCCAGGCCTCACAAGCCGCCTGTGCCCAAGCGGGCGCCGACACGCTGCTGATGCAAGGTGACGTGGCCAGTGACTCGGATTGCAAGGCGTTGATGCAGGCGACCATCGATCGGTGGGGGCGTATCGATACCCTGGTCAACAATGCCGGCGTCAGCACTTTCACCGGGGCGGCCAATTGGGATGTGCTGGACATGGAGACCTTCTCCCGGATTTTTGCTGTCAACTCGGTTGGCGCGTTTCAAATGGTGCGTGCTTGCGCCCCCCACTTGAAGGCCAGCAAGGGCAGTGTGGTCAATGTTTCTTCGATTGCGGGCTCGTTGGGCATCGGCTCCTCGGTTCCTTACATTGCTTCCAAAGGCGCTTTGAATTCCATGACCCTGTATTTGGCCCGGGCTCTGGCGCCTGAGATTCGCGTCAATGCCGTGTGCCCAGGACTGATCACTTCACGCTGGTTTGTCGATGGCTTGGGTCAAGCCGGTTTCGACAAAGTCAAAGCCATCACCGAATCGATCGCCCCCTTGGAGCGCGCCAGCACGCCCGAGGATGTGGCGGAGGCCATTGTCTGGTTGATCACAGGCGCGCGCACCGTGACCGGGGAGCTGATGTTGTTGGATGGCGGGGTGCATTTGGGCGGCGCTAAAGTGCAAGTTCCACGACGTGCCAATTGATCACCCATTTCGCTTCATTGCAGACCCTGCCGGCATGACCACGCTGCCCCAACTCCCCCTGCCCGAGGGCGTGCAGTCACGCTCCTTGTCCCTGTCGACTGGCTTGCAGATGCATATATTGGAGGCGGGTCGACCTTCAGCGGGGGCGCCGTCCAAGCCTCTGGTGCTGCTTTTGCATGGTTTCCCCGAGCTGGCCTACAGCTGGCGGCACCAACTGCAGGCTTTGGCGCAAGCGGGCTTCCATGTCGTGGCGCCTGATCAACGGGGGTATGGCCGGACGACCGGGAGTGACGACCGCTACGACGGCGATTGGCGTGCCAGTGGCATGCTGGCCTTGGTGAACGACGTTTTGGCTTTGGTGCAAGCCCTGGGTCATGGCCAAGTCAAGGCCGTGATCGGTCATGATTTTGGCTCGCCGGTTGCAGCCTGGTGTGCCTTGACCCGGCCCGATGTTTTTCAAAGTGTGGTGATGATGAGTGCCCCATTTGGCGGGCCCCCTGACGCTGCTACTGCATCTCAAGCCCACGAGTTCTTGTTGCGTGAAGTGCAGGCCCTGCACCAGCTCGACCCACCCCGACTGCATTACCAGTGGTACTACGCACAGCCCCAAGCCAACACCGACATGTGGCAAGCGCCACAGGGGGTGCATGATTTCTTGCGCGCTTACTACCATGTGAAAAGTGCGGACTGGCCAGAAAACCACCCCGTCCCCCTGAAGGCGTGGAAAGCCGAACATTTGGCCTTCTTGCCGCATTACTACGTCATGCCACTGCATGCGACCATGCCGCAGGCGGTCGCCCCCGACATGCCGTCCGCTCCCCAAATTCAGGCTTGTCGGTGGTTGTCCGAGGCCGATCTCTCGGTCTACGCCCAAGAATATGCGCGTCGCGGTTTTCAGGGGGGCTTGCAGTGGTACCGCTGCTCAACGGACCCGGCGCACTTCGTTGGGTTGTCGCAGTTCAGCGGCCAGCAGATCCGTGTGCCCAGCGCCTTTATAGCGGGGGCGGCAGATTGGGGCGTTTACCAGTCGCCTGGGGCATTTGAAAAAATGCAGCGGGTTTGCACCGACATGCGCTTCTGTCAAATCCTGCCGGGTGCGGGTCATTGGGTGCAGCAAGAACAAGCGCAACAGGTGAACCAGTTGTTGTTGAAATTTTTGACCTGAATTCCACCTGCCCATTCAAATCTGAAAAGGGCAGGGCGAATGTGCTGGGGTACTTGGTCACCCTTGAGGGTAAACCTTGGGCTCTAAGCGCTTGGCCACTCCTTAAAATATGTTGCGGCGCAACACGTTAGATCAACACGTCAAGTCTCTTGGCGCATAGGGGCTCACAGAGGAATTTCAAGTGCCAGCTAAATCAACTTCTCCGCATTCGGCAACCCGTGAGGGCGCTCGGCGCGTGATCAAAAAATATCCGAATCGCCGGTTATACGACACCACCACGTCCGCTTACATCACCTTGAGTGAAATCAAAAATCTGGTGATGGAGAGTCAGGACTTTGTGGTGACCGACGCCAAAACAGGTGAGGATTTAACGCGGTCCATGCTGTTGCAAATCATCTTAGAGGCAGAGGCTGCTGGCGCTCCGATGTTCAGCGAGGCCGTATTGGCCAACATCATTCGCTTTTATGGCCACGCGATGCAGGGATTTATGGGCAAGTATTTGGAGAGCAATGTCCAGTCTTTCATGGACATGCAGTCGCAATTGGGCGACAGCCAAAAAGGAGTCAGCCCAGAAATTTGGACCCAATTCATGAACGCCCAGTCGCCCATGATGCAGAACATGTTGGGCGCTTATGTCCAGCAATCACAAAGTATGTTGGGACAAATGCAAGAGCAGATGCAAAAACAAACTGAGCAGATGCTGGGCGCTTTGGGGATCAAAAAATAAGCAGGCTTTGAATGTCCGTTTTTACTGGGACAATGTGGGGATGAGCGAAACCACGACCACGACATTACCTGTCCACACAGGGCCAGCGCCACGCATTGGGTTTGTGAGCCTGGGCTGCCCCAAAGCCTTGACCGATTCAGAACTGATTCTCACCCAGTTGAGCGCGGAGGGTTACCAAACCGCCAAGACGTTTGACGGTGCCGATTTAGTGATTGTCAACACCTGCGGCTTCATTGACGATGCCGTCAAGGAGAGTTTGGACACCATTGCCGAAGCCTTGAATGCGAATGGCAAAGTGATTGTGACCGGTTGCTTGGGGGCCAAAACAGGCGAGTCGGGTGGCAACATGGTGCGCGAGGTGCACCCCAGTGTTTTGGCTGTGACCGGCCCCCACGCGACCCAAGAGGTGATGGACGCGGTGCATGCCCATCTGCCTAAACCCCACGATCCTTTTTTGGATTTGGTGCCCAATGCGTTTGGTGCCGCAGGGTTGAAATTAACGCCACGACATTACGCCTATTTGAAGATCAGCGAAGGCTGCAATCACCGTTGTACGTTTTGCATCATCCCGTCAATGCGCGGTGATTTGGTGTCTCGCCCCATTGGCGATGTGCTCAAGGAAGCCAAAGCCTTGTTTGAGGGGGGAGTGAAGGAGCTGTTGGTCATCAGCCAGGACACTTCGGCGTATGGCGTGGATGTCAAATACCGAACCGGTTTCTGGGATGGCAAACCCATCAAAACCAGGATGCTGGAGTTGGTGCAAACTTTGGGCGACATGGCGCAAGCGCACGGCGCCTGGGTGCGGTTGCATTACGTGTATCCCTATCCGAGCGTGGATGAGGTGATTCCCTTGATGGCCAGTGGTTTGGTCTTGCCCTATTTGGATGTGCCTTTTCAGCACAGCCACCCCGACGTGCTGCGCCGCATGAAGCGCCCCGCCAGTGGCGAGAGAAATTTAGAGCGCATCCAACGCTGGCGCGAGATGTGCCCCCAGCTGGTGATTCGCAGCACCTTCATCGCGGGTTTTCCGGGTGAAACCGAGGAAGAGTTTGAGCACGTGCTGAACTTTTTGCGGGAAGCGCAAATTGACCGTGCGGGCTGCTTTGCTTACAGCCCTGTGCAAGGGGCTGCCGCCAACGCGCTGCCAGGCATGTTGCCCGAGGCTGTGCGTGAAGAGCGGCGATCGCGCTTCATGGCCGTGGCCGAAGAAGTTTCTGTGGCGCGTTTGCGCAACCGTTTAGGCGCCACCATGCAGGTATTGGTCGACTCGGCGCCGGCCCTGGGGCGCAAAGGCGGGACGGGCCGCAGCTACGCCGATGCGCCTGAGATTGATGGGGTGGTGCATTTGTTGCCGCCCGAAAAAATGAGCAAAACCCTGAAAGTGGGCGAGTTCACCTCGGCTCGGATCGTCGATGTGCGTGGTCATGACCTGGTCGGAGTGCCCGTTTGAGCCTTCAAACAGGCGAAAAAAAACCGCAGAGTCTGCGGTTTAATTTGTTTTTCAATGACACGGTGACGTCATTCAAGCTCAATCAAAAATGTTTAAACTTGGTGCCCAAGACTGGACTCGAACCAGCACGATGTTACTCGCTAGTACCTGAAACTAGTGCGTCTACCAATTCCGCCACCTGGGCATCTCAGGAAAGTTAGGATTATATATCAAAAAATTGACTACCCCCGGCCCTGCATTGGTCGAAATTGAAGGCAGCGTACAGGGCCATCGTGATGGCCACGGCTTTGTCATGCGTGACGACGGTCTGGGCGATATTTACCTGCCGCCCAATGAAATGCGTGCTGTTTTGCACAAGGACCGCGTCAAGGTGCGGATTGTTCGGCAAGACCGCAAGGGTCGCCCCGAAGGTCGCGTGGTTGAAATCGTCGAACGGCCGCCCCACCCGATCATCGGCCGGCTGCTGCACGAAAGCGGCATCTGGATCGTCGCGCCTGAAGACAAACGCTACGGCCAAGATGTGCTGATCCCCAAAGTGGCGATCGGCCCGGGCAAGCCAGGTCAGGTGGTGGTGGTCGAGTTGACCGAGCCGCCCGCCTTGTTTGGCCAGCCGGTGGGCCGGGTCAAAGAGGTTTTGGGCGAAATTGACGACCCCGGCATGGAGATTGAAATTGCGGTTCGCAAATACAGCGTTCCGCATGAATTTTCAGACGCCTGCATTGGTTTGGCCCGCACCTTGCCGGACAAAGTGCGCGCTCAAGACAAACGAAACCGCATCGATTTAACCGACGTGCCGTTGGTCACGATCGATGGGGAAGATGCGCGTGACTTTGATGACGCTGTTTACTGTGAACCCGCCAAAGTGGGGCGCGGTAAGGGCTGGCGCTTGTTGGTGGCGATTGCGGATGTGAGCCACTATGTGGAAACCGGCAGCGCCATCGATGTCGACGCCTATGAGCGCGCGACCAGTGTCTATTTCCCGCGCCGCGTGATCCCCATGTTGCCGGAAAAACTCTCCAACGGATTGTGCTCGCTCAATCCCGATGTCGAGCGTTTGTGCATGGTGTGCGACATGTTGGTGACGGCCAAGGGCGATGTGCATGCCTATCAGTTTTACCCTGCCGTCATGTTCAGCCATGCGCGCTTTACCTACACCGAAGTCGCGGCCATTCTGGCCAACACCCGCGGTCCAGAGGCGCTCAAGCGCAAGGCGCGTGTCAACGATTTGCTGAATCTGCATGACGTCTACAAAGCCTTGTTGGCGTCTCGCGCTGTGCGCGGCGCCGTGGACTTTGAAACCACTGAAACGCAAATCGTCTGCGATGAAAGCGGTCAAATTGAAAAAATAGTGCCTCGGGTACGGAATGAGGCGCACCGCTTGATCGAGGAAGCCATGTTGGCGGCCAACGTTTGCAGTGCAGACTTTATTCAGCAGGGCAAGCACCCAGGCTTGTTCCGGGTCCATGAAGGCCCAACGCCTGAGAAAAAAGACATTCTGCGCAACTACATGAAAGCGCTGGGTTTGGGTTTTGGTCTGAGCGACAACCCCAAACCGGGCGAGTTCCAGCACATCGCTCAAGCCACCAAAGAACGGCCCGATGCGCAGCAAATTCACACCATGTTGTTGCGCTCCATGCAGCAGGCCATTTACACCCCGATCAACAGCGGTCACTTCGGTCTGGCTTATGAGGCTTACACCCACTTCACCAGCCCGATCCGGCGTTACCCTGATTTGCTGGTGCATCGGGTCATCAAAGCTATTTTGTCTCGGCAAAAGTACCAGCTGCCCAGTTTGCCCCTGCCCGGTGAAGCGCATGCCAAATTGGCGAAACGCCTGCAAAAGAACAAGGCCGGTGCGCAGGTGGAGTCGGACGCCCCGCGCGTCAAAATGTCTTTTGCCGAGCAGCAAGCGTGGGAGGCTGCAGGTTTGCACTGCAGTGCCAACGAACGCCGTGCTGACGAGGCCAGTCGCGATGTTGAAGCCTGGCTGAAATGCAAATACATGCGTGAGCACCTGGGCGAGGAGTACAGCGGCGTGGTCACCTCGGCCACCAGCTTCGGTATCTTTGTCACTCTGGACGCGATGTATGTCGAGGGCTTGGTTCACATCACCGAGTTGGGCGGCGAGTATTTCCGCTTTGACGAGGCGCGCCAAGAGTTGCGCGGTGAGCGCACGGGGATTCGCTATGCCATTGGCACGCGCGTGAAAATCCAAGTTTCTCGCGTGGATTTGGATGGTCGCAAGATCGACTTCAGATTGGTCACCGAGGAGGGCGTGGGCCGCTTGCCGCGTGAACGCATGGCTGCCCCCACGGAGGGCGCCTCAGCACGGGGCCCTGTGCGACCGCCAGGCCGCGCCCCAGCGCGTCGCAAAGAGGCGCCACGGGATCGCACTGCCTCTTCGGGGCCTTCCCTCAAAGCCTCGGTCAAGCAGGCTTTAGAGAAAAAGAAATCTGCCAAGGCGCGCAAATCGCGGCGTTGATTTTCAATTTTTACAACCACGGCAGCGCTTCCAGCGTGCCGATTTCAGGAGACAGAGGTATGCGTTCATCACCGCAAGTGGCCATCGTGACCGGAGCCGGTTCGGGTGTCGGTAAAGCGGCAGTTTTGGCTTTGCTCAAAGACGGATGGCAAGTGGTCTTGGCGGGGCGTCGTTTGGCGCCATTGGAAGAAGTGATTGTCGAGTCCGGTCTTGGCGCACAGGCGTTGGCGGTGTCCACCGATGTGGCCGATGAGGCTTCAGTGAAAAACTTGTTCGACGCCGCGGTGCAAAAGTTTGGGCGTGTGGATTTGCTGTTCAATAACGCGGGCGTGAATGCACCCGCGATTCCGCTGGAAGACTTGACCGTGGCGCAGTGGAAGAATGTGGTGGACATCAACTTGACCGGCATGTTTTTGTGTATTCAAGCCGCCTTCAGGGTCATGAAAGCGCAATCGCCTCGCGGCGGCCGAATCATCAACAACGGCTCGATTTCGGCGACAACGCCGCGCCCCCATTCGATTGCATACACCGCCACCAAGCATGGGGTTTCGGGCTTGACCAAAACCGCTTCCTTGGATGGACGTCGGTACGACATTGCGGTCGGTCAGATTGACATCGGCAATGCCGCTACCGACATGGCCATGCGCATGGCCAAAGGGGTCATTCAGGCGAACGGTGAGATCGCGGTCGAGCCCCTGATGGACGTGAACATTGTGGGGCAGTCGGTGGTCTACATGGCCAATTTGCCGTTGGAGGCCAATGTCATGTTTCACACGGTGATGGCCACCAAAATGCCTTTTGCCGGGCGCGGTTGAGTCCAGCGCATTCGGCCTTCATTTCAATTGCTGGGCTAAGCCACTGGCGGTCAAGGTCAGATGCGCGGGCCAGGTGTCAGCGGTCTGGCCGTGTTGATAGACCGCTGCTGAAGCCGCTTCAAATGCGGCCTCCGGTGTTCCTGGGCCTTGGGCCATCTTGGCACCGATCCCACCCGCCAGCACATCGCCTGTGCCCGCCGTCGCCAGCCTGCCGTTGCCTGTCGGGTTGATGCGGCTGAGTTGCCCAGGGCAGGCGATCACGGTCCCTGAGCCCTTGAGCACCACGGTGCAACCCCATTTTGCCGCCAAGGCTTCGGCGCTTTGAAGACGTTGTGCCTGAATATCGGCAGTCGAACAGCCCAGCAGGCGGGCGGCCTCCAGCGGGTGCGGCGTCAGCACCGTGGGCAGGGCGCGGGTGCTGCGGTGCTGCAGCAACTGCCTCAAGACCCCATCGCCTGCGATCGCATTCAGGGCATCGGCATCCAAAACCAGTTGCTGGCTGCGTTGCAGCACTTCGGCCATCACCCGGGTCACCGCCAAGCCGCCGCCGCAACCGCAGACGACGGTCAGCGCGTGCAGGTGCAAGGCCTTGAAGGTGCGAAACATCCATTCGGGTTGCGCGGATATCACCTCGGTGGGCGGGGTGCTGGCGCCGTCCAGTAAGCTGACCAAGACCCGGCCCGCACCGCTGTGCAGTGCCGCCGAGGCGGCCAACAGGGCGGCACCGCGCATGCCGAGGCCGCGCTCTGCCAGGGCCTCTCCGCCCACGATGGCCACATCACCGTAGCTGCCTTTGTGGCTGTTGTGGCGCCGCGGAGGGGCAACTGGCGGGGGGGGTGGATTCAGTTGGCCGCAGGCGGGCGCACTCACCAGCACCAGTCGCTCAGCGGGGGTCTTTGTCAAAGTGTCCAGCCAGAGTTGTCCGGCGGCATCACGCCCCGCGCCCATGAACAGACCGGGTTTCGCGGTCAAGAGCATCAGCGTATGGTCGGCATGAACCAGGGTGCCAGGGGCCCCCTGCAAATCTGGCAGGGCTTGACCCGATTGCGCGTCCAAGCCTGTCGGTTGGTCTGCCGATAAGACCGTCGCCGCGCTGTGGTTCATGAGCTGGACCCATTCAGCCATCTGACCCGTGACCGCCCGCCTGGCGCCGATGCCCAGCAGGCAGTCGATGATCAGGTCGCCGTTGGCCAATACGGGCGGCGAGGTGACGAATTCCAAACCAGCCGCTTGTGCACGGCCAAGCGCCGCTTGGGCATCATTGGCGCTGGGCTGCTGACCCGCGAGAAGCGATACGCACACGGACTGGCCGGCTTGTTGCAAAGCGATGGCCGCCTCCAGGCCATCGCCGCCATTGTTGCCAGGACCGCAAGCCACACAAATCTTGCGCGCATGCGGCGCCACAGCCAGGGCCAACTGGCCGATAGATTGCCCTGCCCGTTGCATCAAGGTATGCGGCGGCAGCAGCGCGGCCAGGGACTGCTCAACCCAGCGGGTGCCGCTGATGTGATGCACAGGGGTGGGGGACAGGCCGTCCAGGCGGAGCACAGTCATGCGGTCAAAGAGTCATGGGGTCACAGAGTCACGGGACTTGGAGCTGACGTTCAATGGCCAAAGACACATTCAGCACGGCGTCATCCGCCATGGGGCCATGCCACACCATCATCCCGACCGGCAGTTCACCCGCTTGGTGGCAGGGCAGTGACAGGGCGCAACCGTCCAGCGTATTGACCACGCTGGTATGGCGCAGCAGCAAACTGTTCGCTTTGAAAAAGGCCTCGTCACGCTCGGCCCCAGGAGCCATGCTGGCGATGGTCGGGGCGGTGATGGGCAGCGTGGGCGAGAGCAGGGCGTCGTAGCCACGCAGGGCTTTTTGCATGCGCTGGATCCATTCCTGGCGACCCCGCAGCAAATCCAAATACTCAAAAGCTTTCATTTGCGCACCCCGCTCAATTCTTTGGGCGACGCGCGGGTCGTACAGTGCAGCGTCCTGCGCTAACCAGTGGCGGTGCCATGCGTAACTTTCGGGCGGGCTGAAGCCGCCGGTGGCCAGCAAGTCCGCCAGATCGTTGAGTTCAGGTAAGGGGATTTCAGTCAAATTCGCACCCGCACGCGCCAATTGCGCGATGCTCCGTTGCCACGCTGTTTGAACAGGCGCAGACAATTGGTCCAGCATGAAACTGGTCGGAATGGCCAATCGATACTCTGACAAGGATTGCTGAAACCGGGGCACGCGGCGGTGCGCCAAAATTTCGTGCGCCAAAATGGCGTCACGCACGCTGCGCGTCACGGCACAGATGGTGTCCAGGGTGGTGGACAGGGGCGTTGCGCCTTGGGTGGAGACTCGCCGCGCTGTATTTTTGAAGCCCACGATGCCGTTCAGGGCGGCCGGGATGCGGATGGAGCCGCCCGTGTCAGAGCCCAAGCCGATGAAGGCGGCGCCTGTCGCCACGGACACGGCTGCGCCCGATGACGAGCCCCCCGGCACCAAGGGTTGAAAGTCGGACTCGGCGGTGTGCGCCCCTTGACCGGCGTAACGACCCGAGACGGCATCCCAGGCGGCCGGCGTGCCGTAATGTGGATTCACGCCAACCCCAGAGAAGGCAAATTCCACCATATTGGTGCGGCCGATGAGCGTGCCTCCGGCGGCGCGCATGCAAGCGACAGCGGGGGCGTCTTGCAGTGCCTGAGGGGTGTTTTTGAGCACCAAAGAACCAGCGGTCGTGACTTCACCTTGCACATCGAACAAGTCTTTGGCCGAAAACGGCAACCCCGCCAAGGGCCCCGTCGCCTGGGTGGTCAGGTGGTTTTCTGACTTGAAGGCGTCACGGTTCAGGCTCATGAACACATGTTCACAGGCCGGACTTTCGGCTTGCGCCAGGCAGGCGTCCAGTACTTGGCGCAAAGTGGTTTGTCCCGATTCCAGGGCATGCAGGGTGGAGGTGAGGTCGGTTGGGGTCGTCATGGCAGGGTGGGGAGGTCTGAGAGCAGGATGCTATAATCGAATGGCTGTGCAGTTTCTGGTCGACGTTTGTGTGGATCAGCGCTTGCAAAGTTTTTTAAAACGCAAACCTGTCCACTCAAGGTGTTGTACGTCATCTTCATGGCGTCAATCAAGGGCAGTGTTTAAGACTTAACCTTTGGAGTTCATTATGTCCGTTACTATGCGCGAAATGCTGGAAGCCGGTGTCCACTTTGGTCACCAAACCCGCTTCTGGAATCCCAAGATGGCCCCCTTCATCTTTGGCCATCGCAACAAAATTCACATCATCAACCTGGAAAAATCCCTGCCGATGTTCCAGGACGCCACCAAGTTCGTGAAGCAATTGGCTTCGAACCGCGGCACCATCTTGATGGTCGGCACCAAGCGTCAAGCGCGCGAAGTGGTGGCCGCAGAAGCCGCTCGTGCAGGCGTGCCGTTTGTTGACCAGCGTTGGTTGGGTGGCATGTTGACCAACTTCAAGACCGTGAAGACATCGATCAAGCGCTTGAAAGACATGAAAGCGCAACAAGAAATCGGTTTGGACAGCTTGAGCAAAAAAGAGCAGTTGATGTTCAAACGCGAGATGGAAAAGCTCGAAAAAGACATCGGCGGCATCCAAGACATGACCACTTTGCCCGACGCAATCTTTGTGATCGACGTGGGTTACCACAAGATTGCCATCTCAGAAGCCAAGAAATTAGGCATTCCATTGATCGGTGTGGTGGACACGAACCACTCCCCAGAAGGCATTGACTATGTGATCCCTGGCAACGACGACTCGGCGAAGGCTGTGGCTTTGTATGCGCGCGGTATTGCCGATGCGATCATTGACGGCCGCTCGAACGCCGTGAATGATGTGCTCAAGGCCGTGGCTGCTGCTGAAGGCGAAGACGAATTCGTGGAAGTCCAAGAAGCTTCCGCTTAAAGCCTCTTGCGACAAGATGAAAGGGGCTTTGTTGCCCCTTTTTTTTAATCTAACTTTGAACTGAATACGGAGAATCAAATGGCAACAATTTCAGCAAGCATGGTCGCAGAACTGCGCGCAAAAACCGACGCTCCCATGATGGAGTGCAAAAAAGCTCTGACCGAAGCCGATGGCGACATGGCCAAAGCGGAAGAGCTGCTGCGTGTCAAACTGGGCACCAAGGCCGGCAAGGCCGCGTCGCGCGTCACCGCCGAGGGCGTGGTCACCAGCTTTGTCAACGGCCATACCGGCGCCATGATCGAAGTGAACTGCGAAACCGACTTCGTGACGAAAAACGACAGCTTCTTGGCCATGGCGCAAGCCGCTGCCAAATTGGTGGCCGAACACAACCCCGCCGATGTGGCTGCCTTGGGCGCCTTGGCTTACAGCCAAGACAGCTTTGGTCCCACCTTGGAAGACGTGCGCAAAGGCCTGATCGGTAAGATCGGCGAGAACATGAGCTTCCGCCGCTTCAAGCGCATTTCAGGCGCCTCCAAAGTGGCCACCTACTTGCACGGCACCCGCATTGGCGTGTTGGTCGAGTTTGACGGCGAAGAGGTCGCGGCCAAAGATGTGGCGATGCACGTGGCCGCGATGAAGCCCGTGGCTTTGTCCAGCGCCGATGTGCCTGCCGACTTGATCGAAAAAGAGCGTTCAGTGGCCACTGCCAAAGCGGCTGAGTCGGGCAAGCCTGCCGACATCGCCGCGAAAATGATCGAAGGCTCGGTGCAAAAGTACCTCAAAGAAGTGTCTTTGTACAACCAAGCCTTTGTGAAAAACGACAAGCAAACCGTGGAACAAATGCTGAAAGCGGCCAACACCTCCCTCAAAGGCTTTACGCTGTATGTGGTGGGTGAAGGCATCGAAAAGCGTGTCGACGACTTTGCTGCCGAAGTGGCTGCGCAAGTGGCTGCGGCCCAAGGCGCTGCAGCTTGATCGGCGTGCCGCTGATGATTTAAACCCTCGCCCCTTTCTTATCCAACTGCTCAGGAGCTTTTCATGACCCTCACCCCGCCAGCACACAAGCGCATTTTGCTGAAGTTGTCCGGTGAGGCCTTGATGGGTGATGACCAGTTCGGGATCAACCGGGCCACCATTGTCCGCATGGTGGACGAGATAGCCGAAGTGACCCGGCTGGGCGTGGAAGTGGCGATCGTCATTGGCGGCGGCAATATTTTCCGGGGTGTGGCCGGAGGTTCTGTGGGCATGGACCGGGCCACGGCCGATTACATGGGCATGTTGGCCACGGTGATGAACGCTTTGGCCTTGGCCGACGCGATGAACAAAGCGGGTTTGACGGCCCGCGTCATGTCGGCCATTGGGATTGACCAGGTGGTTGAGCCCTATGTGCGCCCCAAAGCCTTGCAATACCTCGAAGAGGGCAAAGTGGTGGTTTTTGCGGCAGGTACCGGGAACCCGTTCTTTACCACCGACACGGCTGCCGCCTTGCGCGGTGCGGAAATCGGTGCCGAGTTGGTGCTCAAGGCGACCAAAGTCGATGGTGTGTACACTGCCGATCCCAAAAAAGACCCATCCGCTACGCGCTATGACAAGATCACCTTTGACGATGCCATTTCGCAGAATTTAGGCATCATGGACGCCACTGCCTTTGCTTTGTGCCGTGACCAAAAGCTGCCCATCAAGGTGTTTTCTATTTTCAAGAATGGCGCACTCAAACGTGTCGTGATGGGTGAAGACGAGGGCACCTTGGTGCACGCCTGAATCAACAGACGCTGAGGAGAATTTCATGACCATTGCTGACATCAAAAACACCACGCAAGCCAAAATGGACCAGTCCATTGCAGCGTTCAAAAACAACCTCACCAAAATTCGCACCGGCCGGGCCAATCCTTCATTGCTGGACTCGGTGATGGTGGAGTACTACGGCTCCAGCGTCCCCTTGTCGCAAGTGGCCAACGTGGCCTTGATCGATTCACGCACCATCAGTGTCCAGCCTTGGGAAAAAGGCATGGGCGCCAAAATTGAAAAAGCCATTCGCGAGAGCGATCTGGGCTTGAACCCCGCATCCATGGGCGATTTGATTCGCGTGCCCATGCCGCCCATGAGCGAAGAGCGCCGCAAGGAAATGACCAAGTTGGTGCGCAATGAAGGCGAGGGCGCGAAAATTGCCGTGCGCAATTTGCGCCGCGATGCCAACGAGTCGGTGAAAAAACTGGTCAAGGACAAACTGGCCTCGGAAGACGATCAAAAACGCGCCGAGGCGGATGTTCAAAAATTCACCGACAAACACATTGCCGAAATCGACCAATTGATTGCCGGCAAAGAACAAGAGATCATGGCGGTTTGATGATGATAGTCGGGTACGGTGTCCAGTTTCACCGTGCCACTGTCGGTAGGCCGTGCAGGGACTTGCACACGGATTCAGGCAAGTTCAGCGCTCAGCGCTCCCATACCCCTCTTGGAGAGAACTGATGCTCAAACAGAGAATCATCACGGCCTTGATTTTGCTGGCCTTGTTGTTGCCCGCCTTGTTCGCCGGTCAACCCGAACCCTTTATTTTCCTGACCCTGATCCTGATCGCCGCTGGCGCTTGGGAATGGGGTCGTCTCAATGGCCTGGGTCGACTGGCTTCGGTGCTCAGTGGCGCCTTGGCTTTGGCAGGCTGCGCCGGTCTGTGGTGGGGGGGCTGGATTGCCCAGGTCTCGGCGACCTTGTGGTTGTTGGCGGGGGCGGCCTGGGTGCTGTTGGGCGCTTGGATTTTGCTGCGCAGTGTCCCGGGTTGGGGGCTGTGGCCTGTCGCCCTGCGTTGGCCGGTGGGCTTGGTGGCACTGTGCTTAGCCTGGTTGGCGCTGGCCCAAGCGCGCTGGTTGGGGCCCAATTTCATACTCTCAGTTTTGGTCCTGGTCTGGGCCGCCGATGTCTTCGCTTATTTTGCCGGCCGGGCTTTGGGTGGGCGTTGGATCCCTGTGAAATTAGCCGCCGCCATCAGCCCGGGTAAATCCTGGGAAGGGGTGATCGGCGGCATCATCGGTGTTTTGATCGTTTCGCTGTGCTGGGTGCACGCGGACCGTTATTTTGAGTTCACCGTACCCAGTTTGCATACGCGTTTATGGCAGCAGGGCGAATGGTTTTGGCTGGCCGCCTTGGTCTTTCTGTCGGCCATGAGTGTGGTGGGTGATCTGGTGGAGTCGCTGATCAAACGCAGTGCGGGTGTCAAAGACAGTTCGGGCTTACTGCCAGGACATGGTGGGGTCCTCGACCGCGTCGACGCCTTGCTGCCGACCCTGCCTTTGGCCATGATGCTGGTGTCATGGACCGCGTGATCAGGCAAAGAGAAAAGAGGACATTCGATGCAACAAATTACCGTTTTGGGCTCCACGGGATCGATCGGCGGCAACACCTTGGATGTGATTGCCCGGCATCCTGACCGGTTCCAGGTTTTTGCGCTCAGCGCGGCGAAGCAAGTCGATGTGTTGTTGGCGCAATGCGCCCAATTCCAACCTCGTTTTGCGGTCATGGCCCACGAGGACGCAGGTCGGCGTTTGGCTGACAAAGTCAAGGCTGAAGGTTTGAAAGTCGAGGTCCGTTGGGGCGCTGAGGCCTTGCTGGAAATCGCTGCGCACCCCGACGTGGATGCCGTGATGGCCGCGATTGTGGGGGCCGCCGGTTTGGCCCCGTGCCTGGCCGCTGCCCGCGCTGGCAAGCGTCTTTTGCTGGCCAACAAAGAGGCCTTGGTGGTCGGCGGCGATGTCTTTTTGGCTGCCGTGGCTGAAGGCGGGGCGCGGTTGCTGCCCATCGATAGCGAGCATTCGGCGATTTTTCAGTCCTTACCCGAGGACCCCAAGACCTGGGCCGCGCGGATCGAAAAAATCATCTTGACCGCCTCAGGCGGGCCGTTTCGCAATCGGGCGATCGACACGCTACGCCATGTCACCCCTGCGGAAGCCTGCGCCCATCCCAATTGGGTCATGGGCCGCAAAATTTCTGTGGACTCTGCCACCATGATGAACAAGGCCCTTGAAGTGATCGAGGCGCGCTATTTGTTTGGGGTTCAGCCCGCCCAGATTGAGGTGGTGATTCATCCCCAAAGCGTGGTGCACTCCATGGTGCAATACAAAGACGCCTCCGTGGTGGCGCAGCTGGGTACGCCTGACATGCGCGTCCCCATTGCCTACGGCTTGAGTTGGCCTGAGCGCGTGGTGTCCGGGGCTGCGGCGTTGGATTTTCGCCAGTTGGCGCCGATGACGTTCGAGTCCTTGGACGACCTGGGTCACGCACAGCGCTTTCCCGGCTTGAAGCTGGCCTGGCAATCGTTGGCGGCCCCTTTTGGCACCTGCGCGGTGTTGAACGCGGCCAACGAGGTGGCGGTGGCTGCCTTTTTAGACGGTCAGATTCGATTCGATCAAATTCATGCCGTGAACCAAGACCTGTTGACCCAGCTGTCTTTTGTTTCGCCAACCTCCTTAGACGCGTTGTTGGCACTGGACCAGGAAATCCGGGTACGGGCGCAGGCGCTGGTCGGCCAATTGGCCGCGTGATGCTTAATTTCTTGGCCTTTTTGTTCGCCTTGACACTCTTGGTGTCGGTCCATGAATGGGGGCATTACCGCGTCGCCGTGGGATTCGGGGTGAAAGTCTTGCGATTTTCGATCGGTCTGGGCCGCCCGATCTGGCGTTGGCGCCAGGCCAACCCGGATCTTCAGGAACTTCGCGGCACCGAAGTCACGGTCGGCTGGTTGCCCTTGGGCGGCTATGTTTTGATGCTGGACGAGGCGAATGGTCCCGTCAGTCCCGAGCAGTCTCACCAAGCTTTTAACCGCCAGCCCCTGTGGGCACGCGCCTGTATCGTGGCCGCAGGCCCGGTGGCGAATTTGCTGTTGGCCGTGATGTTGTTGGCGACGGCCGCTTGGTGGGGGCAAGAGGAGCCCGCGCCGCTTTTGTCCACGCCTTTGGCGCAATCGCCCGCTGAACACGCCGGACTGCTGGGGGGTGAAAAGGTGTTGGCGGCAGGGGCAATCCGTGACCTTTCCACCAGTGACGATCTGGCGTCCTTACCGCTGAAGCCGGTAACGAGTTTTGTGCAATTGCAAGCGCTGGCTGCTGAGACGCTGCGTGATGAGCAAGACTGGGTCCTGGAAGTTCAAGATTCGCTCAGACCGAATGCCTCTCCCCGGCGGGTTCGATTGTCGATGGCCCCATCGCCAACGCCGATCTCGGCAGGCAGCGCAGAACGGGTTGCCCCTTTGGATCAGTGGGGTCTGGGTGCACCCCGTGCGGAGGCGGTCGTGAACCGAGTAGAACCGGGCGGCCCAGCTGCGCAAGCGGGCGTCTTGCCCGGTGATCGGGTGCGCAAGATCCAGGGCCAGTCCGTGCCCGATGCACAGTTTTTGCGCCAAGCCATCCGGCAATCCCTGGTCTCAGGTGTTGCACAGCCGTTGAACTTGGAAGTGGTTCGCAACCAGCAGGTACTTGAGCTGCAGGTACAAGCGGTGATGGTCGAGCAGGCTGGACAGAAGATCGGCCGAATAGGTGTCGCCGTAGGGTCGACTCCCAGCCTCGAATGGGTGAGTCACGACCCCCTTGAAAGTGTGTTCTTAGGCGCTCAAAAAACCTATGCCTTGACGGCCCTCACTTTGCGCACCTTGGCCGATTTGGTGACTGGGCAAGGAAGTTTGGACCAGTTGGGCGGCCCTTTGGCCATCGCAGACCAAGCGGGGCGCTCTGCACACCTGGGACTGGCTGCTTACCTCGGGTTTTTGGGCTTTCTCAGCATCAGTCTGGGTGTGCTGAACCTCTTACCTTTGCCCATGCTGGATGGCGGGCACCTGATGTATTATCTTTGGGAGTTGCTGACAGGCCAACCCGTGTCCTCGGACTGGGTCAATGGTTTGCAAAAAGTGGGACTGATGCTGTTGGTTTTCTTGATGGTGACAGCATTGGTCAACGACGGTATTCGACTGTTGCGATGAGTTTCGAACATCTCTTTCTTTTCAAACTGTCAGCCTTTGAACCTACTGAAATTTCTTCAACATGACATCGCTTTTGAATCCATTTTCCATGCGCCACTTGGTCGTGATGACTGCATTGGCCTGGACGTCTTGTTCGGGCTGGGCAGCTGAGCCTTTTTCGGTCCGCGACATCCGTGTGGAAGGTCTGCAGCGCGTTGAATCCGGAACCATTTTTGCATCATTGCCTGTCCGCGTGGGTGAAACCTATACCGACGAAAAGGGCGCAGCAGCGATTCGCGCTTTGTTCGCCTTGGGCTTGTTCAAAGACGTTCGGCTGGAGACCCAGGGCGATGTTTTGGTGGTGATTGTGGAGGAGCGTCCGACCGTTTTGGGTGTCGAATTTGTGGGGCTGAAGGAGTTCGACAAGGATGTTTTGGCCAAGGCCTTGAAAGAGATCGGTTTGTCGGATGGACGCCCCTTTGACAAAGCCTTGACCGACAAAGCAGAGCAAGAACTCAAGCGCCAGTACATCAACCGCAGTTTGTATGGCTCAGAAGTGGTGACCACCGTCACGCCGATTGAGCGCAACCGGGTGAAATTGACCTTCACGGTGAGTGAGGGTGGGCCAGCCAAGATCAAACAAATCCGCATCACAGGCAACCAGGTTTTTGACGAAAGCACGCTGCGAGATTTGTTTAATCTGGACACCGGTGGGTGGATGAGCTGGTATACCAAAGCAGACCGGTACTCGCGAACCAAACTGAACGCTGACTTGGAGACGCTGCGGTCGTATTATTTGGCGCGAGGATTTTTGGAATTCCGTATCGATTCAACCCAGGTTGCGATTTCACCAGACAAGCAAGAAATTGCGGTGACGATCAACGTCACTGAAGGTGAACGCTTTGTGGTTTCGGAAATTCAACTCGAAGGTAATTATCTCGGCAAAGAAGAAGAGTTCAAAAACCTGGTGAAAATGAAAGTCGGGGAGCCCTACAACTCTGAAACCGTGGCGCAAACGGTCAAAGAATTCACGGATTATTTTGGCCGTTTTGGCTACGCTTTTGCCCGTGTGGAGCCGCGCCCCGTGATTGACCGGTTGAACAACCGGGTCAGTTTTGTGTTGCAAGCCGAGCCTTCGCGCCGTGCTTATGTCCGGCGCATGTTGGTCGCAGGTAACAACCGGACGCGTGATGAGGTGATCCGGCGTCAATTCAGGCAACTCGAGTCAGCATGGTACGACGGGGACAAAATTAAATTGTCACGCGACCGCGTAGATCGTTTGGGTTATTTCACCGATGTGAATATCGAAACTCAGGAGGTGGCGGGCACGGCCGACCAAGTGGACTTGACCATGACCGTGACTGAAAAACCCACGGGCAGTATCAATCTGGGCGCCGGATTCTCATCCGCTGAAAAAATAACTTTAAGTTTTGGTATTCAACAAGACAACGCGTTTGGCTCTGGCAATTACCTGGGCATCAACGTGAATACGAGTCGCTACAACCAAACTTTTGTCGTCAGCACCACCGACCCGTTTTTTACCCCTGACGGCGTTTCACGTACTTTTGACGTTTATCAGCGAACCACCCGACCCTATTTGTTGGATTTGAATTCCTACAGTCTGGTGAACAAGGGCGTTGGCGTTCGTTTTGGTGTGCCGGTGACGGAGCGCGACACGGTCTTTCTGGGTGTCAATGCAGAACAAACGGCCATCAACCCGGGCACCAATTTGCCCAATGCCTACATTGATTTCGCGCAAAAATTTGGCTACTCCAGCACCGCTTTACCCCTTTCGGCAGGTTGGGCTCGAGACGGCCGCGACAGCGCCTTGATCCCCACCCGTGGCTCTTTACAGCGCTTGAATGCGGACGTCAGCTTTGGGGGCGATGTCCGTTATGTCCGCTCGAGCTATCAGTTTCAACACTACTACCCACTGACCAAGAAGTACACCTTGGCCCTGAATGCCGATGTGGGTTGGGGGCAGGGTTTATCGGGCAAGTCCTACCCCCTCTTTAAAAACTTCTATGTGGGCGGCTTGGGCAGTGTGCGAGGCTTCCAACAGGCGACGCTGGGTCCATCGGATCCGGTCACGGGCGCTTATTTGGGCGGGTCCAAAAAAGTGGTTTTCAACGCGGAATTGAATACCCCTTTTCCAGGGGCTGGCAATGATAAAACCCTTCGTCTGTATGTATTCACCGATGTGGGGAGTGCGTTCAGCGAAAATCAAGCGCTGGCCGCTAAAGAGTTGCGCGCCTCCGCGGGTGTGGGTCTGAGTTGGATTTCACCCATGGGCCCCTTGCGTTTTTCCTACGGTGTGCCTATCCGAAAGCAGAGTACGGATAAAATTCAGAATCTCCAATTCCAAATCGGAACTTCTTTTTAATGAAAACTCTTCGTCAAACTCTGTGGCTGGGTCTTTTAGCAACTTGCTTTGCTATGGCTGCCCATGCACAAGATTTCAAAATCGGTTTCGTTAATACGGATCGCATCTTCCGGGAAGCGAGTTCTGCCAAGGCCGCACAAGCCAAGTTAGAGCAAGAGTTTTCACGTCGCGAAAAAGAATTGGTCGATATTGGCAGCACATTGAAATCGAATTCTGAGAAATTTGAACGAGAGGCACCGACCCTCTCTGAAAGTCAACGTGCCGCCCGGCAAAAGCAATTGGTCGATCAGGACCGCGAATTTCAGCGTAAGCGTCGCGAATTCCAAGAAGATCTGAATACCCGCAAGAACGAAGAGCAGCAGTTGGTCATTGAACGTGCCAACCGAGCGGTCAAACAAGTTGCGGAGACTGAAAGGTTCGATGTGGTCTTTCAGGAAGCTGTTTACATCAATCCCAAACACGATATCACTGACAAAGTCATCAAGGCCTTGAACGCCGCCGTCTCTAAATAAGCACCGTTTGCGGATGAATGGACAGACGTGGCGCTTCGGCTTGGACAGATCATTCAGTCACTCGGAGGGGTGCTTCACGGCGACCCTGACACCCTCATCGAGGGTTTGGCCTCGCTCGAGTTCGCCTCAGCACAGCAGCTCAGTTTTTTAAGCCATCCGAAGTACCAGTCGCAACTGTCGTCCTGCAAAGCGGCTTGCGTGATTGTGGCGCCCCCATTTGAAACCCAAGCCCGGGCGCGTGGCACTTGCATTGTCACGCCCGACCCCTATCTGTATTTCGCCCGACTGACCCGTTTGTGGAAACGCAGCTTGCCGGCCACGGCCGCACCCCGGATCCACCCCAGCGCTGTGGTTGACCCCTTGGCGCAGGTGGACCCCACCGCCCTCATCGGCCCCCTGTGTGTGGTGGAGCGGGGTGCCCGGATTGGTGCCCAGACCCAACTTAAATCACGCGTCACTGTTGGTGAAAATTGTGTGATCGGTGCGCGTTGCATTCTGCACTCAGGGGTGGTCATTGGTGCGGATGGTTTTGGTTTTGCGCAGCATCAAGGCGCTTGGGAAAAGATTGAACAACTGGGTGCCGTGCGCATTGGCGACGATGTGGAAATTGGCGCCAACAGCTGCGTCGACCGTGGGGCGCTGGAAGACACGGTGTTAGAAGAGGGCGTCAAGCTCGACAACTTGGTGCAAATTGGTCACAACGTCCACGTGGGCGCTCACACCGCCATGGCAGGCTGCGCTGGTGTGGCCGGCAGTGCGCGCATCGGTGCCCATTGCACCGTGGGCGGCGGCGCTGTGGTGTTGGGGCATTTGACCCTGGTCGATGGCGTGCATGTCTCGGCGGCCTCGGTGGTGACGCGTTCGATTCTCAAGCCCGGTCAGTACACCGGCCTGTTCCCCATCGACGAGAACGCGCAGTGGGAAAAAAATGCGGCCAGTGTCAAACAGTTGTACCGCCTGCGCGAGAGGCTGAAGGCTTTGGAAAATTCAAATAACCAGGAAACCTGAACATGATGGACATTCATCAAATCCTTAAACAACTGCCGCACCGTTACCCCTTTTTGCTGGTGGACCGCGTGCTGGACATTGAAAAAGGGGTGCGTATCCGGGCTTTGAAGAACGTCACGATGAACGAGCCCTTTTTTACCGGACATTTTCCGCACCGTCCCGTCATGCCGGGGGTGTTGATGCTCGAAGCCTTGGCCCAAGCGGCGGCCTTGCTGGCCTTTGATACGCTGGGAGAAACGCCTGATGACAACACGGTTTACTACTTCGCTGGCATTGACGGTGCGCGCTTTAAAAGGCCGGTGGAGCCGGGCGACCAATTGACGCTGGAAGTGGAGTTGGACCGCATGAAGGCTGGTATTTTCAAATTCAAAGCCCGCGCCAAAGTGGGCGACGAATTGGCCGTGGAAGCCGAGTTGATGTGCACCATGCGCAAGATCGCCTGAGGCTGAGTCGCCATGTCTCGCATCCATGCCAGCGCCATCATTGCCCCCGGCGCGGAGATTGATTCCACTGCCACGATCGGCCCCTACAGCCTGATCGGCCCGCATGTCCGGATTGGCCCAGGCACGACCCTGGCCGGTCACTGTGTGATCGAAGGACACACCACGATTGGCGCTGACAATCGTATTTTTCAATTCAATTCGCTTGGCGCCATTCCGCAAGATAAAAAGTATGCGGGCGAGCCTTGTGAGTTGGTCATTGGCGATCGCAACACCATTCGAGAGTTTTGCACCTTCAACATTGGTTCGCCTGGCGACCAGGGCGTGACCCGGGTGGGCCATGACAACTGGATCATGGCTTACGTCCATTTGGCACATGACTGCCAGGTGGGCAATCACACCATTTTTGCCAATAACACCCAATTGGCCGGGCATGTCAGTGTGGGCGACTGGGCCATCTTGGGGGGGTTCACGGTGGTGCATCAGTTCTGTCGCTTGGGCGCGCACAGCTTCACCGCCATGAACTCGCTGTTGTTTGCCGACTTGCCTCCCTTCGTGATGGCCCAGGGGCAGCCGGCCAAGGCACGTTCTATGAATTTTGAAGGTTTGCGCCGGCGTGGTTTTTCGGCTTCGCGCATCGCAGCGGTCAAAGCCATGCACAAAGCCTTGTACCGTCAAGACCTCACCCTCGATGCCGCGCAGATCGCCATTGAGGGGTTGTCTGAGGCATTCCCTGAGGCGGTTCAAGACACACAGATGATGCTGGATTTTTTATCAGGGACCTCTGCCCAGCGGGGCATTGTGCGTTGAGCGCGAGGTGACCTCATTGCAGGCCGTGGCGCAACAGGACCCGACGACGAGACCCGACGCATTGACGTGCGCCCTGGTGGCGGGTGAAGCTTCGGGTGATTTGCTGGGGGGCTTGCTGTTACAAGGCCTGCGCACGCGTTGGCCGCACATGCAGTCCTACGGTATTGGCGGCCCCCACATGACTAGCCAAGGTTTTGAGCCGTGGTGGCCCTACGAAAAACTGGCGGTGCGGGGCTATGTGGAAGTCCTGCGTCATTACCGTGAAATAGTGGGTATCAGAAAGCAGTTGCGCGAAAGATTGTTGTCCGACCGCCCCGATATTTTTATCGGCGTGGATGCCCCGGATTTCAACTTGGACTTGGCGCATGCACTGAAAGCGCAGGGGGTACCGACCGTGCATTTTGTGTGCCCTTCGATTTGGGCTTGGCGGGCTGACCGCATCCACAAAATTCGCGACAGTGTGAACCATGTGCTGTGTATTTTCCCCTTTGAAGAGGCGTTGCTGGCTTCGCATGGCATTGACGCGACGTATGTGGGTCATCCCATTGCCCAAACGATCCCTTTGGAGACCGACACCACCGCGGCCAAATTGGCACTGGGTTTGGACCCTGCAAGGCCTGTGGTGGCCTTGCTGCCGGGCAGCCGGTTGTCAGAAATAAATTATTTGGCCGAGCGCTTTATACAAGCCAGCCGGTTGATGTTGGCGAGCCAACCCCATTTGCAATTTGTGTTGCCGGCCCTGCCTGCACTCAAATCACGCGTCGAAGCCCGGGTGGCTGAGCAACAGATGACGCCCCACATTCAGGTTCTCAATGGCCAGTCGCACCAGGCCTTGGCCGCTTGCGATGTGACTTTGATAGCCAGCGGTACCGCCACCTTGGAGGCGGCCTTGTTTAAAAAACCCATGCTCATTGCTTACAACATGAACTGGATCAGTTGGCAAATCATGCGGCGGCAAAAGCTGCAACCTTGGGTGGGTTTGCCGAATATTTTGTGTCAAGACTTCGTGGTTCCCGAATTGCTGCAAGAAGCGGCGACGCCGCAGGCTTTGGCGAATGGGGTTCTGGACTGGCTGGACTCTCCTGCGAAAATCGAACAACTTCAACAGCGATTCACACAACTGCATCACAGTTTGATGCGTGACACCCCTCAACTTGCGGCCCATGCCATCCAAAAAATACTTTCACGGTGAACAGCCTTCCCTGCCTTGGGACACGCCGGGCCTTGTGGCGGGCGTCGACGAGGCTGGCCGCGGCCCCTTGGCCGGGCCGGTGGTCGCCGCTGCCGTGATCTTGGATGAGTTGAAACCCATTCAGGGGTTGGCCGATTCTAAGAAGCTCACTGCCAAGCGACGTGAGCGATTGTTTGATGAGATTCGGGCCAAAGCGCTGTGCTTTTCGATCGCCGAGTCATCGGTGCAAGAAATCGATGCGCTCAATATTTTGCAAGCCACGATGCTGGCCATGCAAAGGGCGGTGGAGGGCTTGCGACTCAAGCCGAACAAAGTGCTGGTGGACGGGAATCGTTTGCCGCGCTTGGATATTTTGGCCGAGGCCATTGTGCAAGGCGATGCCAAGGTGAGTGCTATTTCAGCCGCATCGATATTGGCGAAAGTGCACCGTGACCGCATGTGCGCAGAGATGCACCAAGCCTATCCCGCTTATGGTTTTGACCAACACAAGGGGTATGGCACGCAGGCGCATTTGGCGGCCTTAACCACCCACGGCGCCACCCCATTGCATCGCCGTTCCTTTGCGCCTGTGGCCAAGCTCTTGTCATGATTGAAATCAGCTCCAAAGACAATCCCCTGCTCAAGAGCATCCGTCGGTTGTCGCAAGACAGTTCGGCTTACCGAAAGCAGGGGCGGGTCTGGCTGGAAGGAGACCACTTGTGCCGTGCGGCCTTAGATCGGGGCGTCAAGCCCTTGCAGGTGGTGATGACGCAAGCCGCTTGGCACAGTGCACGCTGGGCCTGGCAAGATGTCTGTGAACAGGTGTTTGTTCTGCCGGATGCGCTGTTTGAAACACTCAGTGGTTTGGAGTCCCCAGCGCAAATGGGTTTTGTGTTGAACTGGGCACCTGAAATAACTCTACAGCCCGACTGTGCGACGGTCGTACTCGACCGGGTACAGGACGCTGGTAACGTGGGGGCTATTTTGCGCAGCGCCTCGGCTTTTGGCTTCAAGCAAGTCGTCGCCATGCGCGGCACGGCCGCCTTATGGTCGGCCAAGGTACTGCGGGCTGGCATGGGAGCGCATTTCGGCATGCACTTGATCGAAGGGGCAGAGCCCGAGTGGTTGACCGCATTGGCGATGCCCATCTTGACCACCAGCTCCCACCAAGGCCCGTATTTGCATGAGCTTGGGGCACAGCATCGATTGCCCGCTGTGTGTGCCTGGGTCCTGGGCCATGAAGGCCAGGGCGTTTGCAGTCAAATCATGGCCATGGCGCAGTTCCAGGTGCGCATTGCGCAGCCCGGTGGCGAAGAGTCACTGAACGTGGCCAGCGCCGCCGCCATTTGTCTGCACGCCAGCGCTGCCGCGGCCTTGCTGTGGTCGACTTGATGCGCTGATTTTGTCTTTTTGCGCCTTCGGTTTGGGAGCGGATACGGCTATAATGAGAGGCTTTCCCGCATCAACCTGTACGCACCAGTTCGCCAAGCCAACTCCCTACTGAAGCAGTCGCTCTGAGAGTCTCACTTTCACGCGCCTGGGGCGTACCCGAAACTATTCCGGAGAACCCAGTGCTTTTGTCTCTTCAGGGAACCTTCCCCCCCGCCATCTTGGCGCTCGCAGACGGCACGGTCTTTATCGGCAACTCGATCGGAGCCTCAGGCTCCACCGCAGGTGAGGTGGTCTTTAACACCTCCCTGACCGGTTACCAAGAAATCCTCACCGACCCCAGTTATTGCCAGCAAATCGTCACCCTGACGTATCCGCACATCGGCAACTATGGCGTCAACCAGGAAGACATCGAAGCTGACAAAGTCCATGCTGCAGGTCTGATCATCAAAGACCTGCCTTTGATTGCCAGCAACTTTCGCTCTCAGCAAACCCTGTCGGCCTATTTGATCGATGCTGGCACGGTGGCCATTGCCAACATCGATACCCGGCAACTCACCCGCATCTTGCGTACCCACGGCGCACAAAACGGCGCCATTGTCGGACTGGCGCAGGGCCAAGAAGTCACGCAGGCTGTGATTGACCAAGCCGTGGCCGCGGCGAAGGGCGCACCGCACATGGCGGGCCTGGATTTGGCGCAAAAAGTGACGGTGGCCCAAGCCTACCCATGGACCCAAACCGAGTGGAAACTTGGCGAGGGCTATGGCCACTTGACCGCACCCAAGTTCCATGTGGTGGCCTATGACTTCGGTGTGAAGAAAAACATTTTGCGCATGCTGGCCGAGCGCGGCTGCAAAGTCACGGTGGTGCCGGCCAAGACGTCTGCGGCGGAGGTGCTCAAGCACCAGCCCGACGGCATCTTTTTGTCCAACGGCCCCGGCGATCCACAACCCTGTGACTACGCGATTGCGGCCGCTGCCGAATTGATCAACACCGGCATCCCGACCTTCGGTATTTGTCTGGGGCACCAAATCATGGCTTTGGCCAGCGGGGCCAAAACCTTCAAGATGAAGTTTGGTCACCATGGGGCCAACCACCCCGTGAAAGATCTCGACTCGGGTCGTGTGTCCATCACCAGTCAAAACCATGGTTTTGCCGTGGATGAAAAAACCTTGCCCGCTCATTTGCGCGCCACACACGTGTCTTTGTTTGACGGCACATTGCAAGGCTTGGCCCGCACCGACAAGCCCGCGTTCTGTTTCCAAGGTCACCCCGAGGCCTCACCCGGTCCTCATGACATTGCCTATCTCTTCGATCGCTTCATCAACTTGATGGAGAAAAAATAACATGCCAAAGCGGACCGACCTCAAAAGCATTCTCATCATTGGCGCTGGCCCCATCATCATTGGCCAGGCCTGTGAGTTCGACTACTCTGGCGTGCAAGCTTGTAAAGCCTTGCGTGAAGAGGGCTACAAAGTCATCTTGATCAACAGCAACCCCGCCACGATCATGACCGACCCGGCCACGGCCGATGTCACTTACATCGAGCCCATCACCTGGCAAACGGTGGAAAAGATCATTGCCAAAGAACGGCCTGATGCCATTTTGCCCACCATGGGAGGCCAAACGGCGTTGAACTGCGCGCTCGATTTGTGGCATCACGGTGTGCTGGCCAAATACAAGGTGGAGCTGATTGGCGCGACGCCGGAAGCCATCGACAAGGCCGAAGACCGCTTGAAGTTCAAAGACGCCATGACCAAGATCGGCTTGGGCTCGGCACGTTCGGGCATCGCCCACAGCATGGAAGAAGCCTGGGATGTGCAAAAGCGGGTGGGTTTTCCCACGGTGATTCGTCCCAGCTTCACCCTGGGTGGCACCGGTGGCGGTATTGCTTACAACCCGGAAGAGTTTGAAACCATTTGCAAGCGTGGCTTGGAAGCCTCGCCAACCAACGAGTTGTTGATTGAAGAATCTTTGCTCGGCTGGAAAGAGTATGAGATGGAAGTGGTGCGCGACAAGGCGGACAACTGCATCATCATTTGCTCGATCGAGAACTTGGACCCGATGGGGGTGCACACGGGCGACTCCATCACCGTGGCGCCGGCCCAAACCTTGACCGACAAGGAATACCAAATTCTGCGCAATGCCTCTTTGGCGGTGTTGCGCGAAATTGGTGTGGACACGGGGGGCTCGAACGTGCAGTTCTCCATCAATCCCCAAGACGGCCGCATGGTGGTGATTGAGATGAATCCACGTGTCTCGCGCTCTTCCGCGCTGGCCTCCAAAGCCACGGGCTTTCCGATTGCCAAAGTGGCTGCCAAGCTGGCCGTGGGCTACACCCTAGACGAGTTGCGCAACGAAATCACCGGTGGCGCCACGCCAGCTTCATTCGAGCCTTCCATCGACTACGTGGTCACCAAGATCCCGCGTTTTGCATTCGAAAAATTCCCGACCGCCGACAGCCGCTTGACCACCCAAATGAAGTCGGTGGGTGAGGTGATGGCCATGGGCCGCACCTTCCAAGAGTCTTTCCAAAAAGCCCTGCGCGGTTTGGAAGTCGGCGTGGATGGCTTGAATGAAAAAACCCAGGACCGCGAGGTCTTGGAAAAAGAACTGGGTGAGCCCGGACCTGAGCGTATTTGGTACGTGGGCGATGCCTTTGCCATGGGCTTGAGCGTGGACGAGGTGTTTGCCTTGACCAAGATTGATCCTTGGTTCTTGGTGCAGATCGAAGAGATCGTGAAGATCGAACTCGAGCTGGAAAAAAACACCTTGGAAGCCATCACCGCCGGCGAGTTGCGCGCGCTGAAGAAAAAAGGTTTCTCCGATCGCCGCCTGGCCAAGTTGCTCAAAACCACCGAGCATTTGGTGCGTGCGCGCCGCCATGCATTGAACATCCGCCCCGTTTACAAGCGTGTGGACACCTGCGCGGCCGAGTTCTCGACCGACACCGCTTACATGTATTCCTGCTACGAAGGGAACGGGGACGCTTTCGGCGCAGGTGCCGCGGAGTGTGAAGCGGAGCCGACCACCCGCAAAAAAATCATGGTGCTCGGTGGCGGTCCGAACCGCATCGGTCAAGGCATCGAGTTCGACTATTGCTGCGTGCATGCTGCATTGGCCATGCGTGAGGACGGGTTTGAGACCATCATGGTCAATTGCAATCCCGAGACCGTGTCGACCGATTACGACACATCGGATCGTTTGTATTTCGAGCCCGTCACTTTGGAAGACGTGCTGGAGATCGTGGACAAAGAAAAGCCCGCCGGCGTCATCGTGCAATACGGTGGCCAAACCCCATTGAAATTGGCGCTGGATTTGGAAGCCGCCGGCGTGCCCATCATCGGCACCAGCCCTGACATGATCGACGCGGCTGAAGACCGTGAGCGGTTTCAGAAATTGTTGCAAGACCTGGGCCTGCGTCAACCGCCCAACGCCACAGCCCGGACCGAGTCTGAAGCTTTGGAAAAAGCCGCAGCCTTGGGTTACCCCTTGGTGGTGCGTCCCAGTTATGTGCTGGGCGGGCGCGCCATGGAAATTGTGCACGAGCAGCGTGACCTGGAGCGCTACATGCGTGAAGCGGTCAAAGTCTCGCATGACTCCCCGGTGTTGCTCGACCGATTCTTGAACGATGCCATCGAATGCGATGTGGACTGCCTGCGCGACCCCGAAGGCAAGACCTTCATTGGCGGCGTGATGGAACACATCGAGCAAGCGGGCGTGCACAGCGGGGACTCCGCGTGTTCTTTGCCGCCGTACTCGTTGTCCGCGGCCACGGTCACCGAACTCAAGCGCCAATCTGCCGCCATGGCGGGTGCGCTGAACGTGGTGGGCTTGATGAACGTGCAGTTCGCCATCCAGCATGTGGATGGGAAAGATGTGATTTATGTGTTGGAGGTCAACCCCCGTGCTTCTCGCACCGTGCCTTACGTGTCCAAGGCCACGGGCATCCAGTTGGCCAAAGTCGCTGCGCGTTGCATGGCCGGCCAGACCCTGAAAGCACAAGGCATTGGCGAAGAAGTCACACCGCCGTATTTCAGCGTGAAAGAAGCGGTCTTCCCCTTTGTGAAGTTCCCTGGTGTGGACACCATCCTCGGTCCTGAGATGAAATCCACCGGTGAAGTGATGGGCGTGGGCAAGACGTTTGGCGAAGCCTTTGTGAAGAGCCAATTGGGTGCAGGCACCAAATTGCCTCGTCCCATGCAGGCAGACGGTTCGCCGTCGGGCAAGGTGTTCATCTCGGTGAAAAACAATGACAAGCCCCGCGCCATCGAAGTGGCGCGGCAATTGGTCGCCCAGGGTTTTGCGCTGGTCGCCACCAAGGGCACTGCCAGCGCGATCAACGCGTCCGGCGTTGCCTGTGCTACGGTGAACAAAGTCACTGAAGGTCGTCCCCACATTGTGGACATGATCAAAAACAACGAAGTGGTGTTGGTGATCAACACCGTGGAAGAGCGTCGCAATGCGATTGCCGATTCACGCCACATCCGCACTTCGGCCTTGCTTAACCGCGTCACGACCTTCACCACCATTGCCGGCGCCGAAGCGGCAGTGGAGGGGATGAAATACATGGACCAGTTGGATGTGATTTCTGTCCAAGAGATGCATGCGCTTTTGACTGCCTGAGCCTGGCAGGGCGCGTTGAGCGCCCTGCAGACCTGACAATGTGTAATATTCGCCGCCGGAACGTTTCTTCCGGCGGTTTGTTTTTGGAGAAATAACGATGGCCACCATTCCCATCACCAAGCGGGGTGCCGAACTGCTCAAGGCCGAATTGCATCGGCTGAAAACCGTCGACCGTCCTTCGGTCATCGCGGCCATTGCCGAAGCGCGTGCGCAGGGCGATTTGAGTGAGAACGCTGAATACGACGCCGCCAAAGACCGTCAGGGTTTCATTGAAGGGCGCATCCAGGAAGTTGAAGGCAAGTTGTCTGCGGCGCAGGTGATTGACCCCTCGGCCTTGGACGCTGGTGGTCGCGTGGTCTTTGGTGCCACGGTCGAACTGGAAGAAGAAAGCTCCGGCGAGCAAGTCACCTACCAAATCGTGGGTGAGGACGAAGCCGATCTGAAGCTCGGGCTGGTCAACATCAGCAGTCCGATTGCGCGGGCATTGATTGGCAAAGAAGTCGGTGACCTGGCCGAGGTCCATGCCCCCGGTGGCGCCAAGAGCTACGAAATTTTGGCCGTTCGCTACGCATAAGCGGCGTGTCTGGCCGAGGCTCTGGGCTTATTCGCGCCAGTGCTCGGCCACCCAGCGGGCCGGCTGGATGTAACGGAAACGTCGGTTGCGTTTTCCAGCCAAGGCATCAGGCGGATTGCACTCTCCGTGAAAAATCACCACGCGCGCATCGGTTGGAATAAAGGGTGCTTTCCAATAATTGCTCGGCCAGCGGGGAATCGCGTGGTATTTGAAACTCGGGCACCAGGCCGCGGGCCAGTAGCTGAGCTTGCCTTGCTTGTGCAAAAAGTCCGACAGGTAAGCCTGTTCATTGCGGAAGTCTTGGCGAATGGCTTGCACATGGTCCTGAAAGTACGCCAAGACATCGGGATGGGCACCTAATTCAAAGCGATAGACCGAAGAGTTGCCAGTGATGCGCCAGGGCCGCTTGTAATCATGGATGATGAGGAATTCACCCGGCTGTTCAAAAAACGCATCCAAGCTGCCCACAATCACCACGTCAACATCGAGAAACAAGGCCGTGCCACGCAGCCCGTGCAAATCGGCGGCAAAGCTCACCAGTTTGGTCCAGCCCCGCTCAGGAATGCCGGGCGGCAAGTCCAAGGGCGGAATCGGCAAGCAGGTGACTTCGGACCGGATGCCCTGGTCATCGTCCGTCAAGCACACCATGTGAAAGTCGCCCGTCAAATGGCGCCGCACCATGGCATACAGCCGGTTGACGTATTCAGGGCCGTATTTGGTGCCCCACTTCATGCAAATGATGTGGCGCTGTGAGGACCGAGCCGCCGCCTGCATCTCAGGTGCCTTGATTGCGTTTTTTCACGGATTTTTGCTTGACCTTGGCGCGTTTCACCTGGCCGCCGGACGTCAGGCGCTGGTTGCCCAAAACCCGCAAGGTCTTGACCTCGGGGCGCTGGCCGCCGCGTGAGCTGTATTTCAAGACTTTGAAATCCCGGGGGCCGGCCATCCGGTCTTCGTCCACGGTTTTGACTTTTTCGGGCTGCGGCCGCCACAACACGATCAGCTTGCCAATGTGTTGAATCGGCGCGGCGTTGAGCTGGTCGGCCAGCTGCAGGTACATGGCTTCGCGCGCCGCACGGTCGTCCCCCAAGATCCGGATTTTGATCAGGCCATGCGCGTTCAAGGCCGCATCGGCTTCTTTGAACACAGCAGCGGTCAGGCCGCTGTTGCCAATCATGACGACGGGAGATAAGTGGTGCGCATCAGCGCGATGAACCTTGCGCTCGGCAATGGTGAGTTGAATTTGGGCCATGACGCTATTATCCCTGCATGGAAGAGCGAATATGAAAGTCAAAACCAAAAGTAAAAAAGTCAACAAGTCGTGGCTGAATGACCACGTCAATGACACCTACGTCAAGTTGGCGCAAAAGGAGGGCTTTCGCGCACGCGCGGCTTACAAGCTCAAAGAGATTGACGAAACACTGGGCCTGATCAAACCGGGTGCGGTGGTGGTGGATTTGGGCTCCACACCGGGTGCCTGGAGTCAGTACGTGCGCCGCCGACTGTCGCCCCAAGGCGCTGCTTCGGGGACTCTGAATGGCAGCATCATCGCGCTGGACATCTTGCCCATGGAGCCGATCGAGGGCGTGCAGTTTTTGCTGGGCGACTTTCGCGAGGCAGAGGTGTTGACGCAGCTGGAAGCCTTGTTGGCAGGCCGTCAGGCAGACGTCGTGGTGTCTGACATGGCCCCCAATTTATCTGGCATCGCCTCGGCCGATGCGGCGCGGATCACGCACCTGGTGGAATTGGCGGTCGACTTTGCCAAAGCGCACCTGAAACCGCAGGGCGCGTTGGTGGTCAAACTGTTTCATGGTGGCAGTTACAGCCCCCTGGTTCAGTTGTTCAAGGAAACTTTCAAGGTCGTCAAACCCTTGAAACCCAAGGCTTCCCGTGATAAATCCTCTGAAACTTTTTTGATCGGGTTGGAACTGAAGGCAGGCGCATCGTTGTAAAAATGGTCGAAATTTCGGCCATTTCCCTGTGTTTTTAAGGCCAAGTCCTTTTTTGCTTGCCTGATGGGCAGGGGGGAAGCCTAAAATGACAGATCATTTTGAAGCTTTTGTGACTGGAGTCCTGCTTGAATAACCAGTGGTTTTCTAAGATTGCTGTTTGGCTGGTGATCGCCATGGTGCTGTTCACCGTGTTTAAACAGTTCGATTCCCGTGGTAACGCCGGGGCCGGTTACGTGGGTTATTCCGATTTCTTGGAAGAAGTTCGCGCTAACCACATCAAGAGCGCGACCATCCAAGAGGGTCAGGGTGGCACCGAAATTGTCGCCACCACCAATGACGATCGCCGCTTGCGCACCACGGCCACCTATTTGGACCGTGGCTTGGTCGGTGACCTGATTGCCAACGGCGTCAAGTTCGATGTGAAACCCCGCGAAGAAGGATCGCTCCTCATGACCCTGCTGGTCAGCTGGGGGCCCATGTTGCTGTTGATTGGTGTCTGGGTTTATTTCATGCGCCAGATGCAGGGCGGCGGTAAGGGCGGCGCCTTCAGCTTTGGCAAAAGCAAAGCCCGCCTGCTGGACGAGAACACCAACCCCGTCACCTTTGCGGACGTCGCAGGTTGCGACGAGGCCAAAGAAGAAGTCAAAGAAGTCGTTGACTTTTTGAAGGACCCGCAAAAATTTCAGAAATTGGGTGGCCGGATTCCCCGAGGTTTGCTGTTGGTCGGCCCTCCAGGTACCGGTAAGACGCTGCTGGCCAAGAGCATTGCGGGTGAAGCCAAAGTGCCGTTCTTCAGCATCTCGGGTTCTGACTTTGTGGAAATGTTTGTCGGCGTGGGTGCCTCGCGCGTGCGTGACATGTTCGAGAACGCCAAGAAAAATGCGCCTTGCATCATTTTCATTGACGAGATCGATGCCGTCGGTCGCCAGCGCGGCGCTGGCTTGGGTGGTGGCAATGACGAGCGTGAGCAAACGCTGAACCAGATGCTGGTTGAGATGGACGGCTTTGAAACCAATCTGGGCGTCATCGTGGTCGCGGCCACCAACCGCCCCGACATTTTGGATGCCGCTTTGCTGCGTCCCGGGCGTTTTGACCGCCAGGTGTATGTGACCTTGCCCGATATTCGCGGGCGTGAGCAGATTTTGGCTGTGCACATGCGCAAAATCCCGATTGGCCAAGACATGAACCCGGGCGTGATTGCCCGTGGCACACCCGGCATGAGCGGTGCCGATTTGGCCAACCTGTGCAACGAAGCGGCACTGATGGCGGCGCGGCGTAATGCCCGCGTGGTCGAGATGCAAGATTTCGAAAAAGCCAAAGACAAAATCTTGATGGGCCCCGAGCGTAAAAGCATGGTCATGCCTGAAGAAGAGCGTCGCAACACGGCCTACCATGAGGCCGGTCACGCATTGATTGGCAAATTGCTGCCCAAGTGCGATCCGGTGCACAAAGTCACGATCATTCCGCGTGGACGGGCTTTGGGTGTGACCATGAGCCTGCCCGAAAAAGACCGCTACAGCTACGACAGCGAGTACATGCTCAATCAAATCAGCATGTTGTTTGGCGGTCGGATTGCGGAAGAAGTGTTCATGAAGCAAATGACCACCGGCGCCAGCAACGATTTTGAGCGCGCCACCTCGATCGCCCGTGACATGGTCATGCGCTATGGCATGACCACGGCTCTGGGCCCCATGGTTTATGCCGAAAATGAAGGTGAAGTTTTCTTGGGCCGTTCTGTCACCAAGACCACCAACATGAGCGAATCGACCATGCAGAAGGTGGATGCCGAAGTTCGCCGAATCATCGACGAACAATACAACTTGGCGCGCCGCTTGATTGAGGAAAACAGCGACAAGATGCATGCCATGGCCAAGGCTTTGTTGGAGTGGGAAACCATCGACATGGAGCAACTGGACGCGATCATGGCTGGACGTGAACCGCAAGCCGCCAAAGACTGGTCTCCGCGCACCCCACCCTCGGGCGGCAGTGGTGGCGGAACGCCGCCGGCCGTGCCCTCGGATGCGGCCCCCACAGCCGCTTGACCGGGCTGACCCTGGGTGATTTTGAACGGGGCTCAGGCCCCGTTTTCACGTTCGCTGCTGGCACAGACTGAACCATGTTTTGGCAAACCTCGCGTTTTCGCATTGACCTGTCCACCCCGCAAGTGATGGGCATTCTCAACCTCACGCCAGATTCATTCTCGGATGGCGGGCAGTGGCTCAGTGTGAATGACGCTCTGGCGCGAGCGCAGCAAATGCTCAAGGATGGCGCGCACATGCTGGATGTGGGCGGAGAATCCACCCGACCCGGCGCACCTGCGGTTTCGCTGCAAGAAGAGTTGTCACGGGTCATGCCGGTGCTCAAAGAGTTGGTCCGCTTGGGCGTGCCTATCTCCATTGACACCTACAAAAGTGCGGTCATGCAAGCGGCGCTGGACTTGGGCGTCGATATCGTGAACGACATCTGGGCCCTGCGCCAAGCAGGTGCCTTGCAGGTGGTGGCCTCCCATCCCGCCTGTGGCGTGTGTGTCATGCACATGCACCGGGATCCGCAAAGCATGCAAACGCAACCCATGTTGGGCGATGCATGGCCCGAAGTGTTGGCTTTTTTGCAAGCACGTTGCCGGGCACTGAAAAATTCCGGCGTACACGCAGAACGTGTGCTGGTTGACCCGGGCATTGGTTTCGGTAAAACGCAGGCACAAAATTTCAGTTTGCTGGCCAGGCAGAGCGAACTCCTGTCCCTGGGCTATCCGGTGTTGGCAGGTTGGTCGCGCAAATCGGCTTTGGCACAGGTCACGCATGGTGTGCTGGATGACCCCTCAGACAGGGTGAGCGCCAGTGTGGCAGCCGCGGTGCTGGCCATCGAGCGCGGTGCCAGCGTGGTGCGCGTCCATGATGTCAAAGAGACGGCACAGGCTGTGCGGGTCATTACCTTGTTGCGGGCACAGACGAACACGGGTCATCCGCTTTAAAATAGGCGGACATAAAAATACCAAGAAAGAACGCTATGACGCGGCAATATTTCGGCACCGATGGCATCCGTGGCACAGTCGGTCAACACCCCATAACCCCCGATTTCGTGCTGCGTCTGGCCCATGCCGTAGGTCGTGTTTTGAAGGCCCATGAAGCGCATCCCACGGTGTTGATTGGCAAGGACACCCGTATTTCAGGCTATATGCTGGAAAGCGCCTTGGAGTCAGGCTTCAACTCCGCCGGAGTGGATGTGGTGTTGTTGGGTCCGGTGCCGACACCTGCCGTGGCGTATTTGACGCGGGCGCAACGCGCCTCTTTGGGCGTGGTGATCAGCGCCAGCCACAATCCGTTTGCGGACAACGGCATCAAATTTTTCAACGCCCAAGGCAGCAAACTCAGCGATGCCTGGGAAATCGAGGTGGAGTCGGCCTTGGCGCAAGACCCTGTGTGGGTCAGCTCGGCTGAGCTGGGTAAAACCCGGCGGCTCGACGATGCTGCTGGCCGCTACATTGAGTTTTGCAAAAGCACCTTCGCCAACGATTTGTCCTTGAAGGGTTTGAAAATTGTGGTCGATGCCGCGCATGGCGCCGCCTACCAAATTGCACCCAAGGTGTTCCACGAATTGGGGGCCGAAGTCATTGCCATGGGTTGTCAGCCAGACGGTTTGAACATCAACCGAGATGTTGGTGCGACCCACCCCCAAGCCCTGATCAAAGCGGTGCAAGACCAGGGCGCCGACTTGGGCGTGGCCTTGGACGGTGATGCCGATCGCTTGCTCATGGTCGATGGGGCAGGTCGTTTGTACAACGGCGACGAGTTGCTCTACCTGATGGTGGCCGATCGTTTGTCCCGCGACGAGGTGGTACCCGGTGTGGTGGGCACCTTGATGACCAATATGGCGGTGGAGCTGGCGTTCCAGCACAAGGGGGTCGAGTTTGTGCGAGCCAAAGTCGGCGATCGCTATGTGCTGGAGGTGCTGGCGCAAAAAGGCTGGCTGCTGGGCGGCGAGGGTTCTGGCCATTTATTGGCCTTAGACAAGCACAGCACAGGCGATGGGTTGGTCAGTGCGTTGCAAGTCCTGCAAGCCTGCGTCGCCAGCGGCAAGACCCTGGCTGAGTTGTTGGAAGACGTGCGTTTATTCCCGCAAACCCTGATCAATGTGCGCTTACAACCGGGCCAAGACTGGAAGAGCCATGCACCCCTCCAAGCTGCAACGGCAGCGGTGGAAGCTGAATTGGGTCAAACCGGGCGGGTATTGATCCGGGCCAGTGGTACCGAGCCCTTGGTTCGGGTGATGGTCGAAGCGCGTGATGCGGCGCAAGCCCTGTCTTGCGCGCAGCGCTTGGCCGATACCTTGAAGGTGTGACCGAGCTGCGAATGAGGAGTGAGCGCGGGTCAATAGATCAGCCGCTCTGGCTTGATCTCCTGCAAGATGGTGGTCGCAATCTCTTCAATCGATTTGGTGGTGGTAGACAGCCAGCGGATACCTGAGCGGCGCATCATGGCCTCAGCCTCAGCCACCTCCATGCGGCAGTTCTCTAGGCTGGCATAACGTGAATTGGGGCGCCGTTCGGCCCGAATTTCGGCCAACCGGTCGGGCAGGATGGACAGTCCGAAAATCTTTTTGCAGTGCGGCAGCAACGCCGGCGGCAGCTGCTTGCGTTCAAAGTCGTCCGGGATCAGGGGGTAATTGGCGGCCTTCAAGCCGTGTTGCATGGCCAGATAAAGACTGGTCGGGGTTTTGCCACTGCGGCTGACGCCGACCAAAATGACATCGGCCGTGTCCAAATTATTGTTCGACTGACCGTCGTCGTGGGCCAAAGAGTAGTTGATCGCTTCGATCCGGTCATGGTACTTCTGGCTCTTGCTGACATCGGAAAAACGACCCACGCGGTGGTGGGATTTGACACCCAGTTCATCTTCCAAGGGGTGGACAAAAGTGCCAAACATGTCCAACAGCATGCCTTTGCAACCTTCCCGCAGGACCTGCAAGACCTCCATGTTCACCAAGGTCGTGAACACAATCGGTTTGGTGTTTTCCAATTCCGCGGTGTGGTTGATTTGCCGAACGGCCTGGTGTGCTTTGTCCACGGTGTCCAAAAAGGGCAGTCGAATGTGCCGCGTCTTCATCTCAAACTGCGCCAAGATCGCATTGCCAAAGGTTTCTGCGGTGATGCCTGTGCCATCAGAAATGAAAAAAACAGTGCGTTGTGACATGGGCGTGTGGATGAATGAATGAACAAGCTGGACAGGGTCGGTGACCCTCTAAAATAGGCCTCATTATGTCTGGGCCTGTCGGCCGGCTGCCTTCTTAGAACAACAAAATGGCACCCCTCTGGCACACCCACACCCCCGGTTTTTAACTTTGGAGCTTTTGATGACCACACTTTTTGCGAAAGATGCCCTTGTGGTGCCCTTCGAGTTGCTGCGCATGTCCGATGTGGACGCCGTCGGTGGCAAAAACGCCAGCTTGGGCGAAATGATTTCGCAGCTGCCTTCGGGGGTGCGGGTTCCCACGGGTTTTGCGACCACGGCCCATGCCTTCCGGCAGTTTTTGAATTTTGAGGGCCTCAATGACCGCATCAACGCCTTGTTGGATGCTTTGGACACCGACGATGTCCGTGCGCTGGCGGCTGTCGGTGCCCAGATCCGTGGCATGGTCGAGGCGCAGCCGTTTCCGGCCGATTTGGAGCAAGCCATCCGTGCGGAGTTCCAACGTTTTTCCAGCGGCAATGAGCAAGCGTCCTTCGCGGTGCGTTCTTCGGCCACGGCAGAGGACTTGCCCGATGCGTCTTTTGCCGGTCAGCAAGAAACCTTTTTGAATGTGGTCGGCATTGACGATGTGCTACACAAAATGAAAGAAGTGTTTGCCTCTCTCTACAACGACCGGGCCATCAGCTACCGGGTGCACAAAGGTTTTTCTCACGCAGACGTGGCCTTGTCGGCCGGTGTGCAGCGCATGGTGCGCTCCGATTTGGGCGCGGCAGGTGTCATGTTCACCATCGACACCGAGTCTGGCTTTGAAGATGTGGTCTTCATCACGTCCAGCTACGGTTTGGGCGAGACGGTGGTGCAGGGGGCGGTCAACCCGGACGAGTTTTATGTGCACAAACCCATGTTGGCGGCCGGCAAGCGCGCCGTCATCCGCCGCAGCTTGGGCTCTAAATTGATTCAGATGGTGTTTGCCACACCGGAAGCCAAAGCCGCCAGCGGCCGTTTGGTGGAAACCATCGATGTGCCGACCGAACAGCGCAATCGCTACTCCTTGAGCGATGCCGATGTCGAGCAACTGGCGCACTATGCCCTGGTCATCGAAAAACACTATGGCCGTCCCATGGACATTGAGTGGGGCAAGGATGGTACCGATGGCTTGCTCTACATCTTGCAGGCGCGGCCTGAAACGGTGAAGAGCCAGGCCAAAGGCACAGCCGAGTTGCGTTACAAACTCAAAGGGCAGGGCACAGTGTTGGCCGAAGGACGTGCCATTGGCCAGAAGATAGGAACCGGCTCGGTGCGGTTGGTGCATCACATCAGCGAAATGGACCAGGTTCAAGCGGGTGATGTGTTGGTGACCGACATGACCGACCCGAATTGGGAACCGGTGATGAAGCGCGCCAGCGCCATCGTTACCAACCGAGGCGGACGCACCTGCCACGCGGCCATCATCGCCCGTGAGTTGGGGATTCCCGCGGTGGTCGGTTGTGGTGATGCCACCGAGCGTTTGAAAGACGGCACCTTGGTGACCGTGAGCTGCGCCGAAGGCGATACCGGTCACATCTATGACGGTTTGATTGAAACCGAAGTCTCTGAAGTGCAGCGCGGCACCATGCCGGAAATTGCCACCAAGATCATGATGAACGTCGGCAACCCCCAGCTGGCTTTTGACTTTGCGCAGCTGCCCAACGCGGGTGTGGGCTTGGCGCGTTTGGAGTTCATCATCAACAACAACATCGGCGTGCACCCCAAGGCCATATTGGACTATCCGAACATCGATGTAGATTTGAAAAAAGCGGTGGAATCGGTGGCCCGGGGCCACGCGTCTCCCCGTGCTTTTTATGTCGACAAAGTGGCCGAAGGGGTGGCCAGCATCGCAGCAGCCTTTTGGCCCAAGCCGGTGATCGTGCGTTTGTCGGATTTCAAGAGCAACGAATACCGTAAATTGATTGGCGGCAGCCGCTACGAGCCTGAGGAAGAAAATCCGATGTTGGGTTTCCGGGGTGCCGCGCGCTACATCAGTGCCGATTTTGGTGAAGCCTTTGCCATGGAATGCGAAGCGCTCAAGCGGGTGCGTGGCGATATGGGATTGACCAATGTGCAAGTCATGGTGCCTTTTGTCCGAACATTGGGACAGGCTGAGCGCGTCACCCAATTGTTGGCCGCGCATGGCCTGCAGCGCGGCAAAGACGATCTCAAGTTGATCATGATGTGCGAAGTGCCCAGCAACGCCATCTTGGCGGCGCGTTTCCTGGAATTCTTTGACGGCTTTTCGATCGGCTCGAACGACTTGACCCAGTTGACGCTGGGCTTGGACCGCGACTCCGGGCTGGAACTGCTGGCGGTGGATTTCGACGAACGAGATCCTGCGGTGACCGCTTTGATCAGCCAGGCGATTCAGGCTTGCCTGTCGCAAGGCAAGTACATTGGCATTTGCGGCCAAGGTCCCAGCGACCACCCCGACTTTGCCAAATGGCTGATGGCGCAAGGCATCAGCTCGATCTCCCTCAACCCGGACACGGTGGTTTCGACCTGGACCCAATTGGGCCGCTGACCGGCGCACCCCCGCGCAGCCCATGATTTCACTGCAGCCACGTTCCCCGTATGCCGCCTACCGCTGGCGGCTGCACCGGAATGTGGCTTTGTATGTGCTGACGCTGCTGGGCCTCTTGGCGTTGATGGCTTGGGCGGAAAATCAGGGCCTGTCCCGCAATTGGATCGGCCCGATTTTCTTATTCGCCACGGTCATGATGTATGCCCTGATCGGGATTTCTGGGCGGACCACCGAGGCGCCTGACTATTTTGTGGCCGGCCGCCGGGTCCCGGCCATGTACAACGGCATGGCCACCGCGGCCGATTGGATGAGCGCAGCCTCCTTCATCAGTCTGTCTGGCGCGTTGTATTTGCAGGGCTTTTCGGGGGCCGGCACACAGCCCGGTGGCTTGGCTTATGTGATGGGTTGGACCGGGGGCTTTTGCCTGGTGGGCTTGTTGATCGCACCCCGGCTGCGTGAAATGCGCTTGTACACCTTGCCCGATTTTTTTGGCGTGCGTTACGGTGGTCACTGGCCCCGGTGGCTGGCGGCTTGGGCGGCGGTGTTGTGTTCCTTCACCTATGTGGTGGCGCAAATTTATGGCATCGGTCTGATCGCATCACGCCTGACCGGTGTGCAATTTGAGATCGGTATTTTGCTGGGCTTGGGCGGTGTGTTGCTGTGCTCTTTTTTGGGGGGGATGCGCGCCATCACCTGGACGCAGGTCGCTCAGTACATCATTTTATTGCTGGCGTTTTTATTGCCGGTGTCTTGGCTGGCCTACAAGCAGTTGGGCACGCCCTTGGCCATGACGGCCTACGGTGAACAGCTCCCCAAAATTGCCGCGCTGGAGCAAAAATTGATTTTTGATCCGGCAGAAATTGAAGTGCGTGATGCGTTTTACTACCGCGCTAAAAATTACGAGTACAAGCTGCAGAACATTGAATCGTCTTTACGCAAAGAGCGTGAAGACCTGGAAAACCAGCTGCGCACACTCAAAGCACAGTCTGCCGATTTCGCGCTGATAGCACAGACCCGGCGCGAGTTGTTGGCCCTCCCCAAAGATGCCGCCACCGCGCGTGAGCAGTGGACCCGCGCCATGCAAGACAATTTGGCGCGTGCCCAACCGCTCTCCGGGCTGCCTGTGCATGCGCAAGCTTTTCAGGGCGATCCGAAAGGAGAACCAACCCAACAAGCGGCGTTTGAGACATCACGGCTGAATTTTTTAGCCTTGATTTTTTGCCTGATGGTGGGGACAGCGGGTTTGCCCCATTTGCTGACCCGTTACTACACCACGCCCAGTGTGGCTGAGGCAAGGCAGTCGGTGGCATGGTCGCTGTTTTTCATTGCGCTCTTGTATTTGAGTGCGCCGGCATTGGCCGTGTTGGTCAAGTTCGAGGTCATGAACAATTTGGTGGGCAGCAGTTTTGACTCCCTGCCGCACTGGATCGCCCAATGGGCGCGCGTAGACACCGCGCTGGTGCAGGTCTCTGATGTGAACGGCGACCACACCTTGCAATTTGGTGAGTTGCGACTGGGTGCCGACATGATCATGTTGGCCACACCCGAATTGGGCGGCATGCCCTTTGTGGTCTCCGGTTTGGTAGCGGCAGGCGGATTGGCGGCCGCGCTGTCTACAGCCGATGGCTTGTTGCTCACCATCAGCAATGCGCTGGTGCATGATTTGCATCCGCGTCAGGCCAAGGGCTTGAAGACACCGGAGCAGCGGGTGATTTTGTCCAAGTTTGCTTTGTTGGCTGTCGCCATGCTGGCGGCTTTGGTGGCCGCTTGGAAGCCGGCGCAAATTCTGGCCTTGGTCTCCGCCTCTTTTTCGTTGGCGGCCGCCGCGTTTTTCCCTGGCATGGTGTTGGGGATTGTCTGGAAGGGGGCCAACCGGGCGGGCGCGGTCAGCGGCATGCTGGCGGGGCTGGGGGTGACTGTTTTCTATATGTTCATCAACGCACCTTTTTTGCGTGCCGCTTGGGGTCTGGACCCTCAGTCGGGTCTGTGGTTTGGTATCCAGCCCATTTCAGCAGGGGTCTTTGGTGTGCCTGTGGGTTTCTTGGTCACCGCCGTGGTCAGTGCCTTGACTCTTTCGTTGCCACATTCGTCGCCAAACCGAGTGCCTTCAGACACCTATCCAGGCTTGTAAAGACTGGGCTATAATCTGAGGCTTCGCCTTGCTGCACCCCGTCAGACGCCGGGGGCAGCTTTACCAATCTTTTGGGTTATCCACAAGGAGTTTGAATGCGTCATTACGAAATCATATTGCTGATCCACCCGGATCAAAGCGAACAAGTTCCAGCCATGCTGGAGCGCTACAAGGGCATGATCACCGCTGGCGGTGGCAAGATCCACCGCGTTGAAGATTGGGGCCGCCGTCAGTTGGCTTACCAAATCAACAAGCTCGGTAAAGCCCATTACCTGTGCGTGAACATTGAAGCCGATCAGGCCGTGATGGCCGAGTTGGAGCATGCGTTCAAGTTCAACGACGCCGTGTTGCGTCACCTGACCGTCTCCAAGAAGAAAGCCGACACTGCACCTTCATCCATGATGAAAACAGTGGAGCGTGAAGAAGCCCGCAAAGCCCAACAAACCGAATTCGCGGGTTGATCGTCGACTTTTGAAAGCGTGAACCGCACTGACTTGACCGCTGGCATCGCAGAACTTCAAGCGCTGCGTTACACCCCGGCAGGTTTGCCCGCCCTGGACATGCGACTCGAACACGAGTCCACGGTACAGGAAGCCGGTCAGGCCAGACAAGTCAAAGCCACGGTGAAAGCCGTGGCCTTGGGTGCGGTGGCAGAGCGAATCCAAAAGCAGCCTTTGGGCAGTATTTGGCGGTTCAGCGGCTTTCTAGCGACACCCCGGAACGGCAAAAGTGTTGTTCTTCATATTCAAGAGTTTCAGCAAGATTAATTTCAGGAGGCCCCATGGCCACATTTAAAAAATTCAACAAAGATAAGCGCCCTAAACGCAATACCCAATCCCTGCTGTTCAAGCGCAAGCGTTTTTGCCGCTTCACAGTGACAGGTGTCGAAGAGATCGACTACAAAGATGTCGACACGCTGCGTGATTTCATTGCCGAAAACGGCAAGATCATTCCTGCTCGCTTGACTGGCACCCGCGCCATTTACCAGCGCCAGCTCAACACCGCCATCAAACGCGCTCGCTTTTTGGCCATGTTGCCTTACAGCGACCAGCACAAAGTTTAAGGAGTCCGACCATGCAAATTATTCTGCTCGAAAAGGTCGTGAACCTGGGTAATCTGGGCGATATCGTCAAAGTCAAAGACGGCTATGCACGCAACTTCTTGATCCCCAGCGGTCAAGCCCGCCGTGCCACCGAAGCCAACAAGGCCGAGTTTGAAGCTCGCCGCGTGGAGTTGGAAAAAGCTGCCGCTGCCAAGTTGGCCGAAGCCCAAGCACAAGCCGAAAAAATGGCGGGCTTGGTGGTCAAGTTGACCCAAAAAGCCGGTGTCGATGGTCGTTTGTTCGGTTCCGTGACCAATCACGACATCGCCGACGAAATGACCAAGCAAGGCTTTGCATTGTCTAAAGCCCAAATCCGCATGCCTCATGGCCCGATAAAGACGGTCAGCGAGTCCAGCGTGTCTGTGTCTTTGCACACGGACGTGTCTGTGGAAATCACAGTCGCTGTCTACGGCGAAACCGCTTAATACGCGTTTTCTCCAAGCCAAGCCGCCGGGTCGTCAAGACGTGGCGGCTTTTTCTTTGCCCCAGCTGGGTCAACTTATGCACGCCATTTCACCGTTTACCCACGGGTTATGCACAGGCTTGTCCCGTGACTTGTGGCGCATGTCTGCGTAAGATGGCTGAAACTCTAAAACCACCATGTCGGCTGTTTTTTCCACTGAATTGTCAGATTCCACATTGAACTCCTCCCTTGACAGTCAGGTCGCGCAACTGCGTGTGCCGCCCCATTCGATCGAGGCCGAGTCCAGTGTGTTGGGCGGTCTCTTGTTGGACAACCAGGCCTGGGACCGGGTGAATGACTTGTTGGTGGAAAATGATTTTTACCGGCATGAACACAAGCTGATTTTCACGGCGGTAGGGGCTTTGATCAATGCCTCCAAACCTGCCGATGTGATCACCGTGTTTGAGCATTTGCAAAACCAAGGATTGGCCGAAGGGACGGGCGGGCTGAGCTATTTGAACTCGCTGGCCCAGTACGTGCCCAGTGCCAGCAATATCCGCCGCTATGCCGAGATCGTGCGTGAGCGCGCCATCTTGCGCAAACTGGTGACGGCGAGCGATGAAATTGCTACCAATGCGTTCAATCCGCAGGGGCGGGCGGTCGACAAAATCTTGGACGAAGCCGAACAGAAAATCTTCCATATCGGCGAAGAGGGCTCACGCAACAAACAAGGTTTTCAGTCGATGGACACCCTGGTCATCGAGTTGATGGACCGGGTGCAAGAGATGGCGGACAACCCGAACGACATCACCGGGGTGCCCACAGGCTTTTATGACTTGGACCGCATGACCTCTGGCTTGCAAGCCGGCGATTTGGTGGTGTTGGCGGCGCGTCCCTCGATGGGGAAAACCGCGTTTGCGGTGAACATCGCGGAGCACGTCGCCTTGAACGAAGGCTTGCCCGTCGCGGTGTTCTCCATGGAGATGGGGGCCTCGCAATTGGCCGTGCGTGTGGTCGGCTCGATCGGCCGCATTGACCAAGGCCATTTGCGCACCGGCAAGCTGACCGACGAAGAATGGCCGCGCTTGGCCGATGCGATAGAGCGTTTGCGCACCGTGTCCTTGCACATCGATGAAACCCCGGGTCTGACGCCCAGTGAATTGCGCGCCAATGCCCGTCGGTTGGCGCGTCAATGCGGCAAGCTGGGTCTGATTGTGGTGGACTATTTGCAGCTCATGAGCGGCTCCACCACCGGCGGCGACAACCGCGCCACCGAGTTGGGTGAGATTTCGCGTGGACTGAAAATGCTGGCCAAGGAGCTGCAATGCCCTGTCATCGCCTTGTCTCAGCTCAACCGCAGCGTGGAACAGCGCACCGATAAGCGGCCGATGATGAGCGATTTGCGCGAATCGGGGGCCATTGAACAAGACGCCGACATCATCATGTTCATTTACCGGGACGATTACTACAACAAGGATTCCAAGGATCCGGGTGTGGCAGAAATCATCATCGGTAAACAACGCAACGGCCCCACCGGGACCGTGCGCCTGACCTTCTTGAAACCGCTCACACGCTTTGAAAGCATGGCCAGCGGTGGCATGGACCACTCCGGGGACTACTGAGCCCCCGAAATCTCAGTTAAAGCCTCAGAGCACTTCGCTGGCAAAGTCCGCCAAGCGCGAGCGCTCGCCGCGGGCTAAGGTGATGTGGCCGCCGTGGGCCCAGCCCTTGAAGCGGTCCACCGCATAGGTCAGGCCAGAAGAGCCTTCCGTCAAATACGGCGTGTCGATTTGCGCCAAATTACCCATGCAAATGATTTTGGTGCCCGGGCCCGCGCGGGTGATCAGGGTTTTCATTTGCTTGGGCGTCAGGTTCTGCGCCTCGTCAATGATCACGTACTTGTTCATGAAGGTGCGACCCCGCATGAAGTTCATGCTCTTGATCTTGATGCGGCTGCGGATCAATTCGTTGGTGGCCGCACGCCCCCATTCACCGGCATTGCCGCCATCGCCTTTGGCCAGAAACTCCAGGTTGTCGTCCAGCGCGCCCATCCAAGGGCCCATTTTTTCTTCTTCGGTGCCAGGCAAGAAACCGATGTCCTCGCCCACGCTCACGGTGGCGCGGGTCATGATGATTTCGGTGTAACGACGGTCGTCCAAGACTTGGGTCAAACCCGCCGCCAAGGCCATCAGGGTCTTGCCGGTACCGGCTGTGCCGGCCAGTGTGACAAAGTCCACTTCGGGATCGGTCAACAGGTTCATGGCGAAATTTTGTTCGCGGTTGCGGGTGGTGACGCCCCAGACTGCATTCTTCAGGTGGGTAAAGTCTTTCAGCGTGCGCAATACGGCAGTCTTGCCGCGAATTTCGGTCACCCGTGCGTACAGGCTGGGCTCGCCCGGCGCCTCCAGGAAAACAAATTGATTGATCAGCAGGCTCGGCACGATCGGCCCCGTGATGCGGTAGAAGGTGTGGCTGCCTTGTTGCCAGCTCTCCACCGCTTTGCCATGGCGTGACCAAAAATCGGAGGGGAGTGCCATCACGCCGGCATACAACAGGTCGCCGTCTTCCAGCACCTTGTCGTTTTGGTAGTCTTCTGCGGCCAACCCCAGGGCGCGGGCTTTGACTCGCATATTGATGTCTTTGGAGACCAAGACGACTTCACGCGGCGCATGTTTTTTGCCCAGCGCCTGGACCACGCCCAAAATCTGGTTGTCCGCCTTGCCTTGCGGTAGGCTGGTGGGCAGGTTGGCGTCCAGCACTTGGGTCTGAAAGAACAGTTTGCCGGAGGCATCCACATGGCCGGTTCCCGCGAGCAGCAAGCCCTGGCTGATGTCGGTCCCTTGCGCTGCCAGCGCGTCCAAGGAACGGCTGGTTTGGCGGGCGTTGCGAGCCACTTCGGTCATGCCTTTTTTGTGCCCGTCTAATTCTTCCAGCACGATCATGGGCAGATACACATCGTGTTCTTCAAATCGGAACAAGCACATGGGGTCGTGCATCAGCACATTGGTGTCCAACACAAACAACTTGGTGGGCCCCGATTTTTTAGCTTTGGGTTTGCGTGTGCTGCCAGATTTGACTTGTTTGTCTGAGGTGCCGCCCGTCGCCGTGGGGGTCTCGGTCAATGGGGGTGTTGGACGGATTTTCTTTTCAATGCGTTTGGTTTCAATTTGAATCACTGCCGCGGCTGGGGCCTGAGTTGAAGGAGAGGCCTTCGTGTCATGTTTGTCTGCTTGAACATGTGAACCGGCAGCGGTAGAGAGGAGGGTGGCGCGTTGTGTCGGTGCGGGAGGCAAGGGCATGAATCAGGGCCTTTGAGTTAGAAAAAATTCAATAGAAAAACAAAAAAGCCGCATGGAGACCCAGGCGGCTTTTGGAGGTGTAAGTGTCGAACTGAAGGTCAACGGCATGAAAACATTATGCACGAGTCCTGTGTCAGTTCCATCAGCTGATCAGGCCGTGGTGGTGGCACTGGCAGAGGCCGATTTTTTCAAATCTTTCACGGCCTTGAGGACTTCTTCAACATGGCCTGGGACTTTGAGGCCGCGCCATTCTTGTTTCAGCAAGCCATCGGCGCCGATCAAAAAGGTGCTGCGCTCAATGCCTTTGACTTTTTTGCCGTACATGATTTTGTTTTTGACCACGCCGAACATGTGGCACATTTTTTCTTCGGTATCGGCAATCAATTCAAAGGGCAATTCCAGATTAGCTTTGAATTCATCGTGCGACTTCATGTTGTCGCGGGATACGCCAAAAACTGTGGCGCCGGCCTTGGTGAATTCTTTGAATTTGTCGCGAAACTGCATCGCTTCGGTGGTGCAGCCAGGCGTGTTGTCTTTGGGGTAAAAATACAAAATCAGCGTTTTGCCATGGTGCGAAGTGTTGGACACTTTCAAACCACCGGTGGCGTTCGCTTCAAATTCAGGGAGGGGTTTGTTGACAACGATCGCCATAAGAATTTATTCTCGGGTAACAGAGTGAGGCCAGTACAAAGCAGGTCAGCCTGAGGCAAAACAATCATTGGGCAGGCAATCCAGTATTTTAACCTAAAGCGCCGCAATGCCCCTTTAAAACACCTTTTTCCCCACGGATCTGGGTTTTTTAAAGCTGAAATGCTCAAGCCGCACCGGGCGGGAGCAGCGCAGCGACGACGCGCCTGCCTTCGCTGGCCAGCACGTTGTAGGTGCGGCAGGCTGCCGCAGTGTCCATGGTTTCCACGCCAATTCCGGCTTGGATCAAGGGGGCCAGCCAGGCGGGGCTGGGGAACCGCAATTTCAAGCCGCTGCCGAAGATCACAAGCTCGGGTCGATGAACCAGCAACTGGGCAAAGTGGTCCGCTTGCAGGTTTTCAAATCGCACCTCAGGCCAGGGGCTGCAGCCGCTTTCACTGTGCACCACCAATCCCCCTGTGTATTTTTGACCACTGACCTCGATCCAGCCGGCTTCATAGGCGTTGATGAATGGGGCGTTGAATTGATCGGGTTGAAGTTTCATTCAGGGCAAGCGAAGAAGGACGCATGGGATGGGAAAGACAATCTGCCCAAGGTCAGAAAATGCCCCCATAACTGTGGTCAAATTATAGGTTTTCCCCAGTGACGATGCCCAGGGAGGGACTTTGAAGACGATTCTTAAATCCGCCAAGCTTGCCAATGTCTGCTACGACATCCGTGGCCCCATCATGGACCGTGCGCGCCAGATGGAAGAAGAAGGGCAAAAAATCATCAAGCTCAATATCGGCAATTTGGCGGTGTTCGGTTTCGACGCGCCCGAAGAAATCCAGCAAGACATGATTCGCAACCTGCCCAACTCGGCGGGTTACTCCGACAGCAAGGGCATTTTTGGTGCGCGTAAAGCGGTCATGCATGAAACCCAAAAGCAGGGCATCAAGGGCGTGACGCTGGACGATATTTACCTCGGTAATGGCGCCAGTGAATTGATTGTGATGGCCACCAACGGCTTGCTCGACAATGGCGACGAATTGTTGTTGCCGGCCCCCGATTACCCCCTGTGGACAGCGGCGACCAGCTTGTCCGGGGGCACACCCGTGCACTACCTGTGTGACGAAGCCAAAGGCTGGATGCCCGATCTGGACGACATCCGACGCAAAATCACGCCCCGCACCAAAGGGATTGTGGTGATCAACCCGAACAACCCCACCGGCGCTCTGTATTCCGACGCCTTGCTGCAAAGCATTGTGCAGATTGCGCGCGAGCATGGCTTGGTGATTTTTGCCGACGAGGTCTACGACAAAGTCTTGTATGACCAAAACAAGCACACACCGATTGCCAGCCTGAGCACCGATGTGCTGACCTTGACCTTCAACTCACTGTCCAAAAGTTACCGCTCCTGCGGCTACCGGGCGGGTTGGATGGTGGTTTCTGGGAATAAAAAATCAGCCAAAGACTACATCGAGGGCTTGAACATGCTCTCGAACATGCGCTTGTGTGCGAATGTGCCGGGGCAATGGGCCATCCAAACCGCCCTCGGTGGCCATCAAAGCATCAACGAGTTGGTGTGCGAAGGCGGCCGCCTGCGCAAGCAGCGTGACATGGCTTATGACCTCATCACCGCCATCCCCGGCGTGTCGTGTGTCAAGCCCCAGGCTGCTTTGTACATGTTTCCCAAGCTGGACCCCCAGGTCTATCCGATCCAGGACGATCAGCAATTTTTCTTGGAATTGCTGCAAGAGACCCGGGTGATGCTGGTGCAGGGCACGGGCTTTAACTGGCCAGACACGGATCACTTTCGCATCGTGTTCCTGCCGCACGAAGACGACCTGCGTGAAGCGATTGGGCGTGTGGCGCAATTTTTGGCTGCAGTGCGCAAACGCTGTGGCACCGACTGAGACGAGACCGAGTTATGAAACCGATACAAGTAGGCCTGCTGGGCATTGGCACCGTGGGCAGTGGCACTTTCAATGTGTTGCAACGCAACCAAGCAGAAATCCAGCGCCGCGCTGGCCGGGGCATTCAGATCACCATGGTGGCCGATTTGGACATCGCACGCGCCCAGGCGGTGGTGGGCCCCGATGTGCACGTTGTGAACGATGCCCGGGCTGTGATTGCCAACCCCGATATCGACATCGTGATTGAGTTGATCGGCGGCTACGGAATTGCCAAAGCCTTGGTGATGGAGGCCATTGCCGCAGGCAAACACGTGGTGACCGCCAACAAGGCGTTGCTGGCGGTGCATGGCACCGAGATATTCGCGGCCGCTCAGGCCAAAGGCGTGATGGTGGCGTTTGAAGCGGCCGTGGCCGGCGGCATCCCAATCATCAAAGCGCTGCGTGAGGGCTTGACCGCCAACCGCATCCAGTGGGTGGCAGGCATCATCAATGGCACCACCAACTTCATCTTGTCCGAGATGCGCGACAAAGGTCTGGACTTCAGCGTGGTGCTGAAAGAAGCCCAGCGCCTGGGCTACGCCGAGGCCGACCCCACCTTTGACATCGAAGGTGTGGATGCCGCCCACAAAGTGACGCTGATGAGCGCGATTGCCTTCGGTATTCCGGTGCAGTTTGACAAAGCCTATGTCGAAGGCATCACCCAACTGGGCGCCGCCGATATCAAATACGCTGAGCAATTGGGCTACCGCATCAAATTGCTGGGCGTGACCAAACGCACCTCACAAGGGATTGAGTTGCGAGTGCACCCGAGCTTGGTGCCCACCCAACGCCTGATCGCCAATGTTGAAGGGGCCATGAACGCCGTGATGGTGCAGGGCGATGCCGTCGGCACGACCTTGTACTACGGCAAGGGCGCAGGGTCCGAGCCCACCGCCAGCGCGGTGATCGCCGATTTGGTGGACATCACGCGTTTGCACACCGCCGACCCGTTGAACCGGGTGCCGCATCTGGCCTTCCAGCCCGATGCCATGAGCGACCTGGTTGTCTTGCCGATGAGCGAGATTGTGACCAGCTACTACCTGCGCCTGCGCGTGGCCGACGAAGCGGGCGTGTTGGCCCAATTGACCGGCTTGTTGGCCCATGCCGGCATCAGCATCGATGCAGTATTGCAGCGTGAAGCCGACCAGGTCAGCCAAGCGGGCGAGAATCAAACCGATGTGATCATCCTGACCCACGACACACGCGAAGGCACGATGAACGACGTGCTGGCCCAGATGCAGGCGCTGCCCACGGTGTTGGCACCGATCACCCGCATTCGCAAAGAAGAGCTGAACTGATGCGTTACCTCTCGACCCGCGGTCATGCCGATCGCAAACGCTTTTGTGAGATTTTGCTGGAAGGCTTGGCACCCGACGGTGGTTTGTACCTGCCCGAGCATTACCCGCAAGTGGACGCGCACATGCTGGCCGATTGGCGTGGCATCTGGGCGCAACAGGGCTATGCTGGTTTGGCCTTTGCCGTGTTGTCGTTGTACATCGACGACATTCCGGCGGCCGATCTGAAGGCCTTGTGCGACACAACCTACACCGAAGCCGTGTTTGGTACGCCGCAAATTGTGCCGCTCAAGCCTTTGCAAGCGCCTGGCGCTGCAGCGCCTGAGTTGCTCCTGGAAGCCTTGTCCAACGGACCGACCCTGGCGTTCAAAGACATGGCCATGCAATTGCTCGGCAACCTGTTCGAGTACGAATTGGCCCGCCGAGGGGAAGAGCTGAATATTTTGGGCGCCACCTCGGGCGACACCGGCAGCGCGGCCGAATACGCCATGCGCGGCAAAAAGGGCGTGCGGGTGTTCATGACCAGCCCGAATGGCCGCATGAGCCCTTTTCAGCAGGCGCAAATGTTCAGCCTGTTGGACGACAACATCCACAACATCGCCATCGACGGCGTGTTTGACGATTGCCAAGACATTGTCAAAGCGGTGTCGAACGACCTCGATTTCAAGCGCAAGTACAAAATTGGCACCGTGAACTCGATCAACTGGGCGCGTCTGTTGGCCCAGGTGGTGTATTACTTTGCGGGGTACTTCCAGGCCACCCAAACCAATGCGGAAAAGGTGAGCTTTTCCGTGCCCAGCGGCAACTTTGGCAATGTGTGCGCCGGCCACGTGGCCCGCATGATGGGTTTGCCCATCGCCCAGTTGGTGGTGGCCACCAACGAGAACGATGTGCTCGATGAGTTTTTCCGCACCGGTGTGTACCGTGTGCGCGGTACCGCCGACACGCACGAAACCTCCAGCCCCTCCATGGACATTTCCAAGGCCAGCAATTTCGAACGCTTTGTCTTTGATTTGCTCGGCCGCGACGGGGCCCGTGTGGCGCAGCTGTTTGGCCCGGCCATCAGCCAGCAAGGCCGCTTTGACCTGAGCGCCGACCCCTTGTTTGTCCAAGCGGCCACGCGCTACGGTTTTGTCAGTGGCAAAAGCACCCACGCCGACCGCTTGGCCACCATCCGCGATGTGTTTGCACGCTACGGCGTGATGATCGACACGCACACCGCCGATGGCGTCAAAGTGGCGCGTGAGCATCTGGTGCCTGGTCAGGCGATGCTGGTGTTGGAGACGGCTTTGCCCATCAAATTTGCCGCCACTTTGGTGGAGGCCTTGGGGCGCGAGCCCGAGAGGCCCCCGCAGTTCAATGGCATCGAAGCCTTGCCCAAGCGGGTGACGGTGATGCCCGCAGACACGGCCCTGGTGCAACGCTACATCGTCGAACATTGCCATTGAGATCATGACTTCCGCCCAGATTGCTTCTGCCGCGCCGCCTCGCCCGGGCTTGATGCCCTTGGACGAGGCTTTGTCGCAGTTGTTGGCCTGTGCCCAGCCTTTGAATGGGGTGGAGACGGTCGCCACCTTTGACGCCGATGGCCGGGTCCTGGCGCAAGACATCGTCTCGGCGCTGCAAGTGCCGCCGCAAGACAATTCCTCCATGGACGGTTATGCCGTGCGCTGTGCGGATGTGAGATCGCCCGGCGCCCCACTGCGCGTCACGCAGCGGATCGCCGCTGGACAAGCTGGCGTGGCCTTGCAGACCGGTGAAGCGGCACGGATTTTCACCGGAGCGCCCATTCCGCCGGGTGCCGATGCCGTGGTGATGCAAGAGGACACCGTCCTCGTGCCGCAAGCGGATGCTTCGGCCGTGCCAGAGGTTCAGGTGCAGACCGTGCCGCAGCCGGGGCAGTGGATCCGCCGCAGCGGCGAAGACGTGACCCGCGGCGCTTGCGTGCTGCAAAGCGGCGAGCGTTTGCACCCTGCCAGCCTGGGCTTGGCCGCCAGCATTGGCTTGGCGCATCTGCAGGTTCAGCGCAAACCCCGTGTGGCCTTGTTTTCAACTGGTGACGAGTTGGTCATGCCAGGCGATGTGCCGCCCGAGGCCATGCCTGAAGGTGCGATTTACAACTCCAACCGTTTCTTTTTGCGCGCGTTGTTGCATCGCTTGGGTTGCGAGGTGAGCGATCTGGGCATCGTGCCGGACCGACGTGAAACCACCATCGCCGCATTGAAGTCCGCAGCCGATCACCATGACCTGATCTTGACCAGCGGCGGCGTGTCGGTTGGCGAAGAGGACCACATCAAGCCGTCGGTGCAAAGCCTGGGGGGATTGAATCTGTGGCAAATCGGCATGAAACCCGGCAAGCCCTTTGCCTACGGCTGGGTGCAGCGCGACCCGGTGGCGACTGACGGGTCTGCACCTGGGCGAGCGCATTTCATCGGCTTGCCCGGCAATCCAGTGTCCAGCTTCGTGACCTTTTTGCTCTTGGTTCGGCCTTTTGTTTTGCAACTGCAAGGCGCCAGACAAACCCAAGTCCAGCGACAGACACTGCCTGCTCATTTCGATTTGCCCAAGGCCGACCGACGTCGCGAATTCTTGCGCGTGCGGCGCAATGCACAAGGCGGCTTGGATCTTTTCCCGAACCAAAGCTCTGGCGTGTTGACCTCGGCGGTCTGGGGCGATGGTTTGCTGGACAATCCGGCCGGCACCACCATTCACTATGGCGACCAGGTCAGTTACCTCGCCTTTGCGGATTTGCTGTCATGACCTGTGTTGACCTGTCTTTGCGGCTGAGGAGGCTGATGCCATGATGGTTGTGCAAGTGCGCTATTTCGCCTCGATCCGGGAAGCCCTGGGCTGCGGCAGCGAAACCTGGCAAACCGCGGCCAGCACCGTGGGCGAATTGCGCGACGAGTTGTTGGCGCGGGGCGAGGCCTATGCCTGTCTGTCCGGTGACAAACCGGTGCGCATCGCTTTGAATCAGGTGATGTGTCAGGCCAGCGATGCGCTGAGCCCAGGGTGCGAGGTTGGCTTTTTTCCGCCTGTGACGGGGGGCTGAAGTGATGACCGGTCGCGTCAGCATCCAAACTGAAGATTTCAATCTGAGCGCGGAGATTGAACGCTTGCGCCAAGGCGATGCCCGCGTTGGCGCCGTCTGTAGTTTTGTCGGCACGGTGCGCGATACACGGGCCCTGACGGGACAGGCGCAGGATCAGGTGCACAACATGACGCTGGAGCATTACCCTGGCATGACCGAAAAGTCGATCGAAGCCATGATCGATGCGGCGCATCAGCGTTTTGACATTTACCAGGCCCGGGTGATTCACCGCATTGGTGAGTTGGCCCCCAGCGACCAGATTGTGATGGTGGCCGTGACTTCGGCGCACCGGGGCGAGAGTTTCAAAGCCTGTGAGTTCTTGATGGACTACCTCAAAACCCAGGCGCCTTTTTGGAAAAAAGAGCTCACCCCACAAGGCGCTCAGTGGGTGGATGCGCGCGTGTCAGACGATCAGGCTTTGGCGCGTTGGGGAATCCAGGCCACGAACTGAGGCCTGAAACTGAAGGCCCGTCTGGCCTCAGGGCTTACCGCCGGGAACAGGGGCAGCTGGCACAGCTCCTGGAGCCGCACCTGGCACCGCGCCCGGCACCGCGCCTGGGGCCCCGCCGGGTCCTGGGATGGGGGCTTTGCCACCAGGCACATTGACCACGGGTGCAACGACGATGGGCGGTTGCCCGGCCACGGCGGGAGCCACCACTTTCGGCGGTGCATCCGCGCGGCTGGTGCCCGCCATCAAGGAAGAGCGTTCTTTGTCCACTGTTTCGGGCTGTTTAGGTGGCGCGCCGGTGGCCGTTTCGATGAACTGGTCCAGGATTTGACCCAGAGCGGGTGAATCGGAATGCCCAAACCAGTTGGGACGATTGCTGTTGATGTACTGTAATTTTTCAAGCGAACACACCGGCCCATTGCGGTTCAACCACTCAGAAATCGCCACATACCGATCGTTCGGATGGTGAATGCTGAAGGCCAGGCCACGAATCTCGGCCACCATGCACCGGGGGGCCGATGGCGATTTGGTGGCGGTCGTTGCCGCCTGCGCCGATCCGATCAAAGCGAATGCAATCAGGCGTTGGAGCCAATAAATTCGACGAGCATGGAGCGAAGTGGACATGGTGTTCCTTGGGCAGCGGTCAGTGGCTGTAAATGGGCTTGGCCGTCGAGGGCGAATCGGTGGTCTCACCCTCCATCGGCGGCGGGGGTGTATCCATGCGCCAATTGGCTTGCTGAATCGCTTGCCCCATCAAATGCAGCAGACCGTGCAGCAGAGAGGATTGCAATCCTAGTTGGCAGGAACGTCCGGTGGCGCCTTCGCCACTGAGGTCCTTGAACACCACATTCAAGGTGCCACTGGAATGCATGTTCAACTGCACATCGGTGACCAAGATAGGCTCTTCACCCAGCGGCAGCACCGGGGCCTCGCTGCTGAAGGGGGTTTTGAAATCGGCTTTTTCAAGAAAAGTTTCGCGTTGAAGCTCGGTCAACATGTGTTGCGCCGACGGATCAGCCACCACGACCTGAGGGTTTTGAGTTTCCAACTGCACCACAGAAGTTTGTAAGTGGGGCAAAAGTCGTCCGGTCAACCGCCGAGTCAGCCACAAGCGAAACTCTTGGCCGTCTTGGGTATTGATGCGCAGCATCAGGCGATCTTGCCTTTCTGCGTAGTTCACCGAAATTTGGTGGATGTTCATTTTTTGATTTTAGGCAAATGTGAAGCCCTTGGGAGACTTGAAAATGGCCTATTCAGCACAAGCTTGAAAAAAACAGGAGTTTATCCATGCGAATTGACAAGTTAACCACCAAATTTCAAGAAGCCCTGAGCGAGGCTCAAACTTTGGCACTGGGTCAAGACCATGCTTACATCGATCCGGCGCACGTTCTGCTGGCCATGCTGCGCCAAGATGACGGCCCCAAGCCCTTGCTGGAGCGCGCGGGGGTCAATGTGGTGGGACTGACCTTGGCAGCCGACGCGGCGGTCAAGCGTTTGCCGCAAGTCACGGGCCAAGATCAGGTGCAAGTCGGACCTGATCTGGTCAAACTGTTGCAAGTGGCCGAAAAAGAGTCCATCAAACGCGGCGACGCCTTTGTGGCCGGGGAGTTGTTTTTGTTGGCGCTGACCGACAGCAAATCCGAGTTAGGCCGGATCGTCAAAGAAAACGGCTTGTCGCGTAAAAGTCTGGAGTTAGCGATAGACGCTGTGCGCGGCGGCCAAAGTGTCAATTCTGCTGATTCTGAGGGCCAGCGGGAGGCCTTGAAAAAGTACTGTGTTGATTTAACCGAGCGGGCGCGGCTGGGCAAGCTGGACCCGGTGATTGGCCGCGACGACGAAATCCGCCGCGCCATCCAGGTGCTGCAACGCCGTACCAAAAACAACCCGGTTTTGATCGGCGAGCCGGGGGTCGGCAAAACGGCCATTGTGGAAGGCCTGGCGCAGCGCATTGTGGCTGGTGAGGTGCCTGACTCGTTGCGCGGCAAACGGGTTTTGTCCTTGGACATGGCTTCGTTGCTGGCGGGGGCCAAGTTCCGGGGCGAATTCGAGGAGCGTTTGAAAACCGTGCTCAACGAGTTGGCCAAAGATGAAGGCATGACGATTGTCTTTATCGACGAATTACACACCATGGTGGGTGCCGGCAAGGCCGAAGGCGCGATGGATGCCGGCAATATGCTCAAACCTGCGCTGGCGCGGGGAGAGTTGCATTGCGTGGGTGCGACCACGCTGGACGAATACCGCAAGTACATCGAAAAAGATGCGGCATTAGAGCGGCGCTTTCAGAAGATTTTGGTGGGCGAACCCTCGGTGGAAGCGACCATTGCCATTTTGCGTGGCTTGCAAGAAAAGTATGAAGTCCATCACGGCGTGGACATCACCGACCCGGCCATTGTGGCTGCGGCCGAGTTGAGTCACCGCTACATCACGGACCGTTTCTTGCCGGACAAAGCCATCGATTTGATCGATGAAGCGGCCGCCAAAATCAAAATTGAAATCGACTCCAAGCCCGAGGTCATCGACAAGTTGGACCGTCGATTGATTCAGCTGCAAATTGAGCGCGAAGCGATCAAGAAAGAAAAAGACGAGGCCTCGCGCAAACGGTTGGAGTTGATCGAGGAAGAAATCGTCAAGTTGAAAAAAGAAGCTGCCGACTTAGAGGAAATTTGGCGCTCAGAGAAAGCGCAAGCCCAAGGCAGTCAGCATGTGCGCGAGCAGATCGATCAGCTGCGTCAGCAGATCGAGGCGCATACCCGCAAGGGCGATTTCAACAAAGTCGCGGAGCTGCAATACGGCAAGTTGCCCGAGTTGGAAAAGTTGCTGAAAGTAGCCCAGGCCAAAGAGACTGGCAAAACCGCCGGTACCGGTCACCGTTTGCTGCGAACCCAGGTCGGGGCAGAAGAAATTGCCGAAGTGGTGAGTCGCGCCACCGGCATTCCGGTGGCCAAAATGATGCAAGGCGAGCGAGATAAATTGCTGCAGATGGAAGCCAAGCTGCACCAGCGGGTGATCGGTCAAGACGAAGCCATCAGTGCGGTGGCCAATGCGATTCGCCGTTCTCGCTCGGGCCTGTCGGACCCGAACCGTCCCACCGGCTCCTTCTTGTTCCTGGGCCCCACGGGGGTCGGCAAGACCGAGCTGTGCAAGGCTTTGGCGGGCTTTTTGTTTGACAGCGAAGAGCACCTGATCCGCATCGACATGAGTGAGTTCATGGAGAAGCATTCGGTCGCCCGTTTGATCGGCGCGCCGCCCGGCTATGTGGGCTATGAAGAGGGCGGTTACTTGACCGAAGCGGTGCGCCGCAAACCCTATTCGGTGTTGCTGCTCGACGAGGTGGAGAAAGCGCACCCCGATGTGTTCAACGTGTTGTTGCAGGTGCTGGACGATGGGCGTTTGACCGATGGCCAAGGCCGCACCGTGGACTTCAAAAACACGGTGATTGTGATGACCTCCAATATCGGCTCACAAATGATTCAAAGCCGGGTCGGCGAGCCTTACGACGATGTGAAAGAGGCGGTGTGGGGCGAGTTGAAAAACTACTTCCGTCCCGAGTTTTTGAACCGGATTGACGAGACGGTGGTCTTTCACTCGCTGGATGCGCGGCATATCGAGTCCATTGCCCGGATTCAAATCCAGGCCTTGGCGAACCGTTTGTCCAAGTTGGAGTTGTCATTTGACGTCTCCGAAGCGGCTTATGCCGAGTTGGCCAAAGTAGGTTTTGATCCGGTCTTCGGCGCCAGGCCGCTGAAGCGGGCGATCCAGCAGCGGATTGAAAACCCGCTGTCCAAGTTGTTGCTAGAAGGTCATTTCCTGCCCAAGTCCACCATTCCAGTGGATGTGGACCCGGTGCGTGAGCCCGGCGTGTTCAAGTTCGACCGAGTCATGGCCGCCGAGTGAGCCACTGAGCACGGTCGAAGCACGGCCGACGCAGGGCCGACGCAGGGCCGCTATGATCTCAGGAGTTTTGCAGCCGTTCCGCCCTGAACGGACTCCTTTTTCATTCGAGCTGCCCATGACCACACTTTCTGCCGCCGCGATTCCTGGCACTGATGTGCCTTTGCGACAAGACGCGCGCATCATGGCCTTGGTGGGCTTGGCTCACGCCAGCTCGCACTTCTCGCACCTGTTGCTGCCGCTGATGTTCCCAGTGTTCATCAAGGAGTTCGGTTGGTCGTACTCCGAACTGGGCTTCATGAGCACCGTGTTTTTTGTCGTCTCTGGTACCGGTCAAGCCAGTGCAGGTTTTGCCGTGGACCGTTGGGGTGCCCGGCCCATCCTGCTGCTGTCTTTGGCGATGTTTGCCTTGGCCTGCATTGTGGCTTCGGTGGCCAACAGCTACCCGGCCATGCTGTGTGTAGCGGTGCTGGCCGGCTTGGGTAATTGTGCTTTTCATCCGGTTGACTTCACGATACTGAACCAACGGGTTTCCAGTGCGCGCATCGGTTATGCCTTCAGCGTGCATGGCCTCACCGGCAACCTGGGCTGGGCCGCGGCGCCTGCCTTTTTGGGGCTGCTGGCCGCTTGGGCGGACTGGCGCACGGCCTATGTGGGTGCGGCGGTTTTGTACGGCGCGATCGGGCTGCTGCTTTGGTTGAACCGGGACCAGTTGTCCACCACGGTGGTGCCGCGGCCAACCGACACCGCCAGCGGCCACGACATGGCCTTCATGCGCTTGCCTGTGGTGTGGTGGTGCTTTGCGTTCTTTTTGCTGTCCACCGTGACCTTGGCCGTGGTGCAAAACTTTTCCTTGCCCATTCTCAAAGCCATGCACCAGGTCACGCTGGAGGCCGCCACCTTGACCCTGACCGGTTACATGCTGTGCGGTGCCTTGGGCATGTTGGTCGGTGGTTTTGTGGCGGCGCGGCATGCCAGCCACAGTGACCGCGTAGTGGCGGTGTGCATGAGTGTGGCTGCGGCTTTCTTGGCCCTGTGCGCCACGGGGTGGTTCGGTGGCACTGGCACCATGGTGGTGTTGGCGGCAACCGGCTTCGCGGTCGGCATTGGTGGCCCGAGCCGCGATTTGATGATCAAAAAAGCCACCCCCAAAGGCGCTACTGGCCGTGTCTATGGCTTGGTGTATTCGGGTTTGGACGTGGGTTTCGCCATCTCCCCGGTGATTTTTGGTGCCTTCATGGACCGCGGCTGGTATGGCCCCACCCTGGCTTGCGCAGCTGTGGTGCTGTTGCTCAGTGTGGTCGCCGCCCTGGGCGTGGGTCGCAAAACGGCGGCCATCAGCCAGCCCCAGGCCGCCACCTGAAGCGGGGTGCAGCCGCCAGTGCGCGGGTCAGTTCTTTCAAACCAGGCATTTCAAAACGGGCAGTTCAAGCCGGGTAGTTCAATTCCAGCCCAGGGATCGGCCAGTCGTCAATCGCGATCAGCTTGCCACTGCCCGACAAGGTCACATACACCGTGCGTTTGTTCGGCCCTCCAAAGCACAAATTGGTGGTGAACCGGTCGGGTAAGCTGACATGGCTGTGCAGCGCGCCATCCGGTGAAATCAGGGTGATGCCACCGTGAATCAAGGTGGCCACACACACATTGCCCAAAGCGTCGACCGCCATCGAGTCAAAGCGCTGGTAATGCCCGCCAGGCGAAGCCGCCAGCATGCGCGCGCCTTGGGGCGATGGCCAGCCGTCTTTGCGCACTTGTCCAGGGCCCGTCACATCAAACGCCCAGACGCGTGCGCCTTCGGTTTCCGCGTAGTACAGCGTCTGGCCATCGGGCGAGAGGGCAATGCCGTTGGGCGTCATCACCGGCCGCGCAATCGCATGCACCGAGGACCCGTTGGGCGTGCCGTAGTAAATGCCGCCCCGGTCCATCTCACTGTGCCTGACTTTGCCCAGGTCTGAAAAGTAAAAGCCGCCATGCGCATCAAAGACGATGTCGTTCGGTCCGCGCAGG
>CANFYZ010000006.1 GCA_947451385.1 Comamonadaceae bacterium
CCCGCCGGCTCGGCCGACCCCAAGGGCAACGTGAGCTGGGCTGACTTGAACAAGACCGAGACCCTCAACTTGGTGGCGTTCTTGAACTCGCTGAGCGCCAGCACCTCCAACATCGATGCGTTGACCATGACCTCCAGCGTGAGTGACGCGATCGATGCTTCTCTGAAGCGTTGGGGCCAGAAGACCTTGGCCAAGATTTTGAGCGACAACAAAGTGGGTATCACCACGGTGAAAGCGCCTGCCGTCACCATCAGCAACAAACTGGTGACTGGCGCCGGTGTGGTCGAAAAAGTGACCGGGCCCAACGATGGTTCAGCCAAGGTGACCTTCACCGACGGTAACAACACGGTGGTCAAAACAGTTGCCATGACCGGTAAAGCCGAATCGGTGTCCCTGGCCGCCTCTGACTTGGGTCAGGGTGCCAACAAGCTCGCCGATGGCGCGATCAAAGTCTCTACCGAGGTGACGGATGCTTCCGGCTTCATCACCTCTACGGTCAGCAGCAGCTTTGATTTGGCCACGGCCGCGCCTACAGTCAGATACACCTTGGCGACGGGGACAGACGCTTCAGCCACCAAGCTGAAGGCTGGCGAGGTGGCGACCGCCACCATCAAGTTCAGCACAGCGCCATCGCAGGCGCCTACGCTGGACGCACTGAACCAATTGGCGCAGGGCCAATTGTCCAAGGGCGGCGTCTTCAGCGGTCCTGTGACCGGCGCGGGTGACACCTACACCGCCACCTTCACCAAGGCGGCCAAAACGGCAGAGGGCGGCACTTCAGCTGCTACCCTGGGGGATGTGACGATCGGCAACACCACCTACCAGGGCAACACTGTCATCAGTTACAACGCGACCGGTAAAGTGTCTGACGGTACGGTGGTTGGTGCCTTGGTGTTCGCCGACTTGAACGGCAACGGCAAATTTGACAGCACCGAGCCTTCGGCCAAGACGAATTCATTGGGTGAATACGCCTTTGAAACCGAAGCCAGCCTGTCGGGTGTGACCATCATAGCGACCGGTGGACGTGATGCGAAAACTGGCGCTGAGATGGGTCAGTTCAAGAGCGATTCGAGCAGCGGTTATGCCACGCCTCAAGCGTCTTTGTTTACCAGCTTGATTTCGACCTACAAGACGCAGATTGCCAAAACGCAAAACGTGGATCTGATGGACCCCAATACGCCTGCGGGCGTCATTGCCACAATTACCGAAAAGGCCACTGAAGACGCTATTAAATTGATGGACAATTTTGGCATCAGTGTCGCGGATCTGAGCACGGCTTCTTACGACGTGTTTGTGGCCGCCACGACCACGGCCAAAAATGCCGATACGGCCAAATTAGCCCTGGCTGACCAGGCGTTTAACCAGACCTTGACCATGGTCACGGACCTCTCGTCTTCCATGATCCAAGGTTTGGGCATTTCCTTTGACCAAGGCTTGTTGACCGACACCGCCTTCCAATACCTGTCGACCCTGACAAAAGACGACATCAGCGCGTTGAAGGGCCAAAATGTCGAGGCCATCCAGTCCGTGATGTCCGGGATGTTCTCGGGTATCTTGGCGCAACTGAACTCCTCGCAAGACTACACATCGCCCACCTACCTGGACGACACGACTTTGCCAGAAGTGCAGCTTCTCGTCACGGCAGCAGCAGGGGCTATCGCCAACGTGATCTCGTTGACCAACGAATATGTCGCCATCATCAGTTCGGACATTGACAATGGTGGTTTGACTGACGGCACGCCCGCTGCAGCCGCATTTGCCGCTGACTTGGACATCTTCTACGAATTGACCAGCTCCGCTCTGACCAGCTTGGGTGACAACGTGTTGGATGGTGCCAAGCGAGTGGCTGAGAAGATTCTTGGCTACAACACCGCATCTGATGATCAAGTTAAAGCACAAGCCTTAGCTGATTTGATCTCTGAGGTCTCGGTACTGAGTGGCTCGGTGACGTCAGACTACGACCGCAATGACTTCCTGACCTACGCTGCAGACACCTCCGTCACCACCGTGTCGGCGTCGGTGGTGGGTGGTAACAACAACATCACCAACGGCACACCGTTCCAGGTGACCTTGACGTTCCGCGATAACTCAGCTGATGGCGGCAAGTTGATTGAGCCCGAAGGCTTCAGCATTGACAACATCAAGCTGACCGATGGCAAGTCGATCCAGTATTTGACCGATGACACTTCCCAGCCCTACTACGACGCCAGTGCCCCAGTGGGTTACGTTTCAGATTTGACCTGGGTCAGCACCGGTGTCTACACCGCCACCGTGGTGCCGACCTCGGCCCTGGGTACGGTGAAGTTCACTGTGGACGGCTTCTGGTCAGACCTATCTGGTGACAGCGGTAACTTCGTGTCGATCAACATGAATGCCGGTTTTGAAATGGACATTCAAAACGTCTTCCCTCTGCTCTGGGACTATGCCTACGGCAACAACAACGATGGCACCACCGACGAAAACGGCGAGCCTGTTGTCAAGTACTACAGCTTTGAGTCGGACGAGTTCAACACGGCTTTGGCCAATGCCACTTCGTACACCGGCTCAGGCGCACAAGGCTTCTTGAATGGCGTCACCATCAAGGATCCTGGCCAAGCCTTGGCATTGATCGACGTGAACCACTTGTCTTACGCTGGCGCCACGATTTTGGGCACCAACAACACCTTGTTGTTGGGCTTGGCGGACCAAGGCAAGGTTGAGCGCACCATCGTCTTGCAGGACGCGGAAGGCCACTACCGGAACCAAGACTGGGTGGAAGTCCAAACCGCAGCTGAAGCCACGATTACCTATTTGGAAGACAACAACATTGTGTCGCTCAAATCTCTGGCGACCTATGTCAAATCAGGCATCGACCAGGTTAAATACTTTGACTACGCCAGCAATATCACCGTCATGGGTGACGACAACGCGGTGATTGCCAACATCCCCGATGCCCCTGTGGGTGTCGATGAGACCGGTTATCAAAAGCAAGTTGAAGTGGACATTCAAGGCTTTGGCGTGATCAACAGCTACTCGACCGATGCCAACAGCAACACGGCTGCCCACATCCCCACCTTTGATCCCAACTTGAAGGTCATTGCGCTGTTGGAGCAGGGCGATGTATCGAACGGCACCGCGACTTTGCCTGTGGACTTGCGCGACCTGTACAAAGCGAACATCGACACCGTGAAGAGCGACTCCTCGCCCAACGCGAATGTGCCTTCGAACCTGAATGTGTCGCTGGACTTGGGCAGCTTTGCTGATTTCCTGAATGGCAATGTCAGCGGTTCTGGTCCTTTGCCAACGGTCTTTGACAGCCAGTTGAACGTGACCCTCACGGTGTCTGATGCCGATGCGCCAAGCGGTTCTTGGTCCACCCTGACCGCGGATCAAGCCGCCAACCTGCGTTCCTTCCTGTCGAAGCTGGGCGATTCGGGCGTGGACACGATCAACCTGTCTTCCAGCACAAAGTCAGCCATGGACAATGGTTTGAATGCCAGCTTCGAAGATGTTCTGCAGAAATCGGTGCAAGTAACCTACATCGGCTCTGATTCAGGCCCGGGCTCCGGCTCCGGTTCGGGCTCCGGTTCGGGCTCAGGTTCAGGCTCCGGTTCCGGTTCCTTCTAATCGAAGCGGCTACACTAAAGTCACTGGCTTGCTTCCAAGCCAGTGACTTTTTCTTTTTCCGTAACGTATCGATTCAATGACTCCTTTTTTCAAAACGCCCGTGGGTGTGGTTTTATTCACCCAGGCCAGGGTTTTGTGGGCGAGTTTTTTGCTGACCTTTGTCATCGAGATGATCGCGATCGCGCCCATCTTGTACATGCTGAACACCTATGACCGCGTGCTCTCGAGCCGCAGTTTTGTGACGCTGGTGTCTTTGACCGCGGTGTTGGTCTTGGTGTACCTGTTCAGCAGTTTGTTGGAGTGGTTGCGCGCGCAAATTTTGATCCGCTTGGCGCTGCGACTCGACTGGGAGTTGGCGCCCGACGTGTTTGATGCCGCTTACCGCAACCAATTGCGTCGCCAGGACGTGAATATTCACCAATTGCTCGGTGATTTGCTGGCGTTCAAACAGTTTGTCTCTTCGGGCCCAGCCTTGGCCTTGATGGAGTTGCCGATCGCTTTTTTCTATGTCGGTATCGGTTTGTTGATGCACCCGGTGTTGGCCGGCTTCACCCTGGTGTCGATCGTGGTGATGTTGGTCGTCACCTACTTGCAACAGCGTTGGACCTCGTCGGTGATCATGTCCGCCAACGACCAGTTCGCGACCGCCAACCGCAAAGCCGGGCAGTTTTTGCGTCACGTTGAGACCAGCTACGCCATGGGCATGGAAGGCTCGGCGCGTAAACAATGGTACGAAGCCCACAAGCAGTATTTGGAGCTGCAAACCTCGGCCTCCGAGTCTGCAGGCGGCTTGGGCAGCTTTTTAGGTTTGTTGCAAAAAGTGTTGCCCTCGTTTGCGCTGGGCTTGGGCGCTTGGTTGGCGATCAACGACATGATCTCGGCCAGCATGGTGTTTGCGGCGTCCATGCTGATCAACAAGGCCATTGCGCCGATTCAAAAGACCCTGGGTTTTTGGAAAGCCATCATCGGTGCGCGCCAGGCCTACAACCGCTTGAACGGCTTGCTGATGGACTACCGGGCCAAGGTGCGGGGCATGCCTTTGCCCGCGCCCAAAGGTCAGTTGGTGATTGACAACTTGTCGTTGACGCCGCCAGGCCACAAGTCGGCGGTGTTGGCAAACCTGACGGCCACCTTGACCCCGGGCACCGTGACCGCGGTGGTGGGCCCGATGGGCTCGGGTAAATCCACCTTGGCCCGTGGTTTGGTCGGGATCTGGAAGCCCTCGGAAGGTTCGGTGCGTTTGGACGGCGTTGAAATGGACAGCTGGGAGCGCGACGAAATTGGCCCGCACCTCGGTTACGTGGCCCAGGACATTGGATTTTTTGAAGGCACAGTGGCGCAGAACATCGCGCGCCTCGGTGAGGTGGAGCCTGACGAAGTGGTCAAAGCAGCCCAAAGAGTGGGCATGCATGAGATCATTTTGAAGTTCCCCATGGGCTACAACACTCCGCTGGGCGAGGGCAGCGCCTTTGTCATGTCGGGCGGCCAAAAACAGCGCCTGAGCATTGCCCGTGCGGTCTACAAAAATCCCAAGTTGTTGATCTTGGACGAACCCAACAGCGCGTTGGACGAAGAGGGCGAAAAAATTCTCGGCCAATTGATCCTGGAAATGAAATCCACCGGTTGCACCGTTGTTGCGATCACCCACCGGCCGTCCTTGGTCGGTTTGGCCGACAACTTGATGGTGTTGCAGGGCGGAAAAATGGTGGCCTTTGGCCCCACAACGCAGGTGGTGGAGCAGTTCCGTCAAAAGCAAGCTGGGCCCGCGGCGAGCGCTGATGTTTCGGGTTCGACGCCCACAGGAGCAGCAGCATGATCGATCGTTTTTTGAATTCCTACCGCGCCGAAGATTTAACCCCGCGCGATTTGAAGCCGCCGGTCTCAGAATCCATTCAGTTGGGTTCGGTGCTGAGCAAGGGTGTTTTGCTGTTCTTCATCGTCTTTGCGGCCTGGAGTCTGTACGCACCGATTGACGAAGGCGCGGCCGTCGAGGGCTCGGTGACCTCGGCCGGCAACCGCAAAACCATTCAGCACACCTTGGGTGGCGTGGTCAGCAAAATTTTGGTGGTCGAGGGGCAAGCGGTCAAAGAAGGGCAGTTGTTGGTGCAACTGAACCCGCTGAGCTCGGATGCCAATTTGGCCACCTCCACTTTGCAGTTGATCAACTTGATGGCCAGTGAAAGCCGCTTGCGCAGCGAACGCGCGGATTTGCCCGCCATCAAATGGTTGCCTGAAATTGAGCGCATGGCCAAAGACTCGCGCGTGATGGAGGCCAAGTCGGTGCAGAGCAAGTTGTTCGAGGCACGCCGCAGCGAATACCAAACTTCTTTGCGGACCAAGAAAGCGCAATTGGTGTTGCTGATGTCCGATGCCAAAAATGCCCAAGCCATGGCCAAAGAAGGCCTGTTGCCTAAGCTCGATGCCAACAACATGGAGCGCGAGGCGCTGCGCCAAGAGGGCGAGTTGTCGCAGTTGGTGAATGCCAGGTTGTCCAAAATTGATTCCGACTTGTCAGAAATTTTGGGCCTCAAAGAAGGCGTGCAGGCCAAGGTGCAATCTTTGTCTTTTGACCGCTCGCAATACGATGTGCGATCGCCTGTCGACGGTGTGGTCTCTGGCTTGCGGGTCAATACTTTGGGCGGGGTGCTGACCCCTGCACAGACCTTGATGGAAATTGTGCCCAAAACGCAAGAGTACATTGTGGAGGCCAAAGTGCCGACGCACCTGATTGGCAAAATCCACACCGGCATGCCGGCCAATTTGCGGTTCATGGCCTTCAATCCGCGCACCACACCGGTGGTTTTTGGCGAGGTGATTTTGGTGGGGGCTGACAAGGTGGCTTCTGACAAAGTGACCGATCCCCATCCAGAGAATATGCGCTCCGAGTTTTACTTGGTGCGGATTGCCATCAAAGATGATTTGGAAACCAAGCTGGAGGGCAAACCTTTGCAACCCGGTATGCCTGTGGATGTGATTTTCAAAAGCGGTGAGCGTTCTTTCACCAGCTACATGCTGAAGCCGTTGACGGACCAGTTGGCCAAGTCGTTTTTGAATTGAGCTGGGCCCATGATGAAATTTTTGCGCACCGCCCACTCGCCAGCCAAGCCTTTGCTTTTACCCCTCAGCCTGTTGGTGGCGCTGTGGGGTGTGCCCGCCTTCAGCGCGGCGTCGGAGCTGGTGGACGCTTTCAACCTGGCCCTGCAAAACGACCGGACCTATTTGAACGCGCAGGCCGAAGAGCGGCTGGGTCAGTTGGATGCGAGTCGGGCCGGTTTGAGCTACTTGCCCACGGTCTTTATGGACCAGGGGCGCAGTGCTTTTGAGAAAACCAACCGCACCACGCTGCAGGCCGTGCAACCTTTGGTGGATGTCGACAAATACACCGCTTACAAAGAAGCCCCGGTCAAGGCCGCCTACGCGCAGGCTTCGTTAGAGGCGAAAGAAATTGAGCTGACCAAACGCCTGTTTTTTTCGTTTGACACGCTGGTCAAGTCCATCGCCCTGCGGCGTTTGGCCTTGTCAGAGGCCGAAGCCTTGGAGCGCCAAGTGCAGCGCGCGCAAAGGCGCTTTGAGCTGGGTTATGGCAGCGTCATGGACATTTCGCTCGCGCAGGTTCAGCACGCGCAGGCCCTGGCCCGTTACCAGTCTCTGCAAAACGATATTCAGTTGGCGCAGCAAAAGTTGTACTCCATGACCGGGGTCAACTACAGCCTGATCAAAAGCCAACCGGTAGAAGAGCTCAGCCCGGCCGCCTTGAATGCTTTGCTGAAGGTTGCGGCCGCCGGTGGCGCCGAAGCCAACGCCCCCACGTCGGCGGAACACCCTTTGATTCTGCAAGCCAAGGAGCAACTGAAGCTGGCGGAGTTGAGCATGACGCGCGCCAAGTCGAGCTATTTGCCGCAGGTGAATTTGATTGTTCGCAACACGCAGTTTGCCGGCATGTCCGACCAATACCAGGGCGTGCAGATGTCGTTTCCCACCGGGGTCTCGGCTTACGGCATGCAAGCCACGGCCCGTGCCCAAGTCGATGTCGACCGGGCCCGGCGTGCGCTGGAAGAGGTCCAAGAACAATTGCGCTTAGAGCGTGAAAGCACCGATTGGGCGTTGCGGGTCAACGCACAAGAGCTGGTGTTCAGGAACTCGGCCGTCAAGGTGTCGGAGCAGAACGTGGCCTCGACTGAAAAGGCCTATGAGGCCGGTATCGTCAAAGCCTCGGATGTGGTCAACGCCATTTTGGCCAGCTTTGATGTGCGCCGCCAAAAGTTGCAGTTGCTGATCAGCATGTCGGAGCAGCAATTGCTCAATTCGCTGAACCGGGGCGTGAGTTCGCGCGCCGCATTAGAGGCGGTGAGTCATTTTTTCAGCGAGTGATCGCTTCATTCAGGGAACACGCCATGCGATTTCAAGTTTTGGTTACGGCGGCTGCGTTGACCTTGGGCGTCAGCACCAGCACCAGTGCCTTGGCGGGCGGTAGCAACAGTTGGGGCACGGCTTCCGACGTGCTGGCCTTGGGCCTGCCGGCCTTGGCCGCGGGGGCCGCCTGGGCTCAGAACGACAGTGACGGCATGAAGTCCTTGACGTACGCGTTGGGCAGCACCTACGCCGCCACCACGGTGCTGAAGAAAAGTATTCACGCCACCCGCCCTGATGGCTCTGATAACGAAAGCTTCCCATCGGGCCATACCGCGCTGGCCTTTGCTGCGGCGCGCTTCATCGACAAACGCTATGGCGCCGATGTGGCGGCCTACACCCCCTGGTTGTATGCGGCTGCGGGACTGACTGGCGTGGCCCGGGTCCAGGCCAATCAGCACCGCGCTCAAGATGTGCTGGCTGGCGGCGCTTTGGGGTACGCCACGGCGCATTACTTCACTGAGCCCGTCAAAGGCGGCCAGCTCAGCTTGATGCCGACGCCAGGCGGGGCCGCTGTGGCGTGGCATCGGAGCTTCTGAGCCCTAACCTGGCAAAGCGGTTCGGGTTTCAGGTTTGGGGTTTCGGGTTTCGGGTTTAGATTTTCGTGCCCCGTTCAATCGATTCGAATACCGGCCGCTTTGACCAAGTTCGCGGCTGACACAGTTTCTTCGTCCAGGTATTTTTCAAACGCCTCCTGCGGCATCGGCATGGCTGCGGCGCCCAGTTTTTCCAGGCGGTCTTTCACATCCGGCATAGCCAAAACGCTCAACACGGCGGCGTGCAGTTTTTGCACAATCGCCTTCGGGGTCTTGGCGGTCACAAACATGCCCACCCAAAAAGTGTAGGCGGCGCTGGCAAAACCCGCTTCAGTGATGGACGGCACTTGCGGCAGCAAGGGCGAACGGGCAGCGGTGCTGACCGCCAACGCTTGCAGGCGCCCGCTTTGAATCAAGGGCAGGGCCGACACCAGGGGCGCAAAAAACCAATCAATGCGGCCTGAGGCGGTTTCGGTCAAGGCCTCCGGCGTGCCGCGGTAGGGCACATGCTGCGCTTGCAGGCCCGCGGCGACGCGAAACTTTTCGGCGTTCATGTGGGTGGCCGAGCCGTTGCCGGCCGAGGCGTAGTTCAGTTGGCCTGGCTGCGCTTTGGCTTTGGCCACCAAGTCGGCCACATCTTTGTAGCCCTTGCTGGGCGAGACCACGATCACATTCGGCAGGCTGGCCAAGGGGCTGACGCCATCAAAGTCTTTCAGTGTGTCGTAGCTCAACTTGGGGTAGAGCGCTGGGTTGACCACATGGCCCGAGCTGTGAATCAGCAAGGTGTAGCCGTCGGCCGGCGCTTTGGCCACCAAGGCGGCGCCCACCGTACCGCCGGCGCCGGTTTTGTTGTCAATGACGATTTGCGCGCCCAACAACGGCCCCAATTTTTCGGCCACGGTGCGGGCAATCACATCGGTGCCACTGCCCGCGGTGAACGGCACAACGAAGGTGATGGCTTTGTCCTTCGGCCAGCCCGATTGGGCCCTGCTGGGCAGGGCCCCTGTGGCGGCCAGGCTGGCGGCCAATTGCAAAGTCTGCCGGCGTGTGAACTGGGATGGGTTCATGGGGAGAGTTCCTCAAGGGGTGTGAATGACGTCAGGGGTGGGTGGTAACTCAGGCGCTGGGTGGCGCTAAAGTGGCGCTAAAGTGGAGTAATGGGCATCGCCAGCAAGATGCGTGCTTCTTGCGTGGTGTGGTTGATGATCTGCCGTTTCTCGCCGGGTGCAAATCGGCATGAGTCCATGGCGCGCAGCACTTCACGGGTTTCTACGCCATGCAGTTCACTCACCAAGGTCAGTTCGCCCTGCAGCACCACATAGTGTTTTTCCATCGGCGAGCCTTCCAGCGAGGTGTGGCCGCCGGGCTGCAAGATAGACAAGCCCATCCACAGTTGCTCGGCCGGACCGGCCTCACGCCCCTGCAGCCGCAGGCATTGCATGTCGAAGTGGTTGGGCGCCACATACTCGGGCGCTTGGTTCAAACGGGTGACGTTCATGGCCGGCCTTCAAGGGGTTGGGTTATGAGGTTTGGGTTGTGGGAGTTAGGGGTTGAAGACCACGCGGCGGCTGGCGCCGCCCAGGACTTCGCGGTACACGGGCATGGCGTGGTCGAGCGAGAACACGGCGTCGGCCGCGACGCTGAACGGCTTCAAGGTGCCGGCTTCAAAACCGGCGCGCATCGCCTCCATGCGTTCATTGGTTTCTGTGGCATGGAGCGCCAGCGTGTCAATGCCCACATAGGTGTGCATGCCGCGGTAGAAGGTGAAGATGTCGAAGGGCACCGGGCGTTCAATCGTCGAAATGAAGATTTGCGTTGCGCCTTTGGCCATCGCCTGGTTGGCGGCTTCAAAGTAGGGACTGCCCACGGTGTTGAAGACGATGTGCGCGCCTTTGCCCTCGCTCAATTCGCGGATGCGTGCAGCCACGTTTTCGCGGCTGGCGTCAATGCTGTGGACGCCGGACGTCGGGCCCTCCCATGCGCCTGCGCCGCGGCGCACCGCAATCACCTGCGCGCCGGCTTGAGCGGCCAGTTGCACCGCGGCTTGGCCGACCTTGCCGTTGGCGCCCATGACGGCCACCGTTTGTCCGCGTTGGGGCATGCCGCTGCGTCTGAAACCCTCATAAGCGGTGATAAAAGGCACGCCAACGGAACCGGCTTCTTCAAAGCTCAGGTTCTGCGGCTTTTCACGCAGCGCGGCTTCGGGCAGCACCAGCCAAGCGGCGTGCGAGCCGTTGCGGGTGATGCCAATGTCACCGCCTGAGCCCCACACCTCTTTGCCAATCCAGGCGGTGGGGCCTTCGGTGACCACGCCCGCAAAATCACGTCCCGGGGTGCGCGGAAAAACCGCTTGCGGCATGATGCCCAGCGCCGCCTTGACATCGCTGGGATTCACGCCGGCGCTGCGCACCCGCACCAAGGCTTCACCGGCCTGCAGGGTCGGTGGGGTTTGGGTTTCGATGCGCGGCGCCAGGGTGTCGATTGAAGCGGCTTTGCTGTCAACGCGGACCGCGCGAAATTCAGAGTGAGTCATGTTGAAAAATCCTGATGGGGTTCAGCTGCGCGTGGGCAACTGCAGCATGGCGCGGGCTTCGCGTGGGGTGGCCAAAGCGCCGCCCAAATCCTCGATGATGCGTTTGGCTTTACTCACCAACTCGGCATTGCTTTGCGCTAGCACGCCTTTTTCCAAATAGATGTTGTCTTCCATGCCCACACGCACATGGCCACCCGCCAGCCAGGCTTGGGCCACGATGGGAAACTCAAACCGGCCAATCCCAAAAGCCGACCAAATAGCGCCGGCCGGCAGCAGGCTGCGGGCATAGAGCAGGGTTTCGGGAGAAGATGAAAAACCGTACTTCACACCGGTCACAAAGGTCCACATGCCCGGGCCGTCCAAGGTGCCGTCAGCGATCAAATCGCGTGCCAAGTGCATGTCGCCAGAATCAAAAATTTCGAGTTCAGGTTTGACCCCGGCTTCGCGCATGATCTTGGCCATGATACGGACATTGCGCGGCGTGTTGATCACCACATCGCCACCCGAGTTCATGGTGTTCAGGTCCAGCGAGCAGACATCGGGTTTGAGCACGCGCACATGTTCTACGCGCAATTCGGGTTGCACCAAGGTCGAACCCGGTGCGGCCACGCGCGGGTTGTCGACGCTGGGAATGAAACGCCCGCCAGGCCCGGTGGTGAGGTTGATGATCAGCTCCGGGTTGGCGCGGCGAAGCGTGTCAAACACCTCACGGTAGAGTTCCAACTCCATGGACGGTTTGCCAGTCTGCGGGTCGCGCACGTGGATGTGCACGGCGGCGGCACCGGCCTCGGCGGCGGCCAAACACTCATCGGCAATTTGCGCTGGCGTGACAGGCAAGTGCGGCGTCTGGTAGGGCGTGGTGATGTTGCCGGTGACGGCGCAGGTGAGAAATGTTTTGGAATGCATGGTGATGAAGCTGGGTTTAAAGGTGGCGTCCACCGTCGACCACGATACGCGTGCCGGTGACGTAACGCATGGTGGTGGCACAGGCCTGGACGACGGCTGCGACATCGTCCACCGTGCCAATGCGGCGCAACGGAATGGTGGCCGCGGCTTTCTCGTTGAAGTCTGCACCGCGGCCCGGCACGAACCCCGAGTCCACCACGCCCGGCGAGACCGAGATCACGCGCACCAGGGGCGCAAAGGCTTTGGCCAAGGCGTCGCCCACCACGTCGATGCTGGCTTTGGCCGCCACATAGGCCAGGTTGCTGCCTGTGCCGGTGAAGCCGGCAATCGAAGAAACATTCACAATCAAACCGTCTTCAGATTTTTTCAGCAAGGGCAGAAAGGCCCGAATGGTGGCGATCACGCCACGGAAATTGACTTTCAAAATATCGTCAATCAACTCGTCGCTCAAACCGTCCAAATCGGCCGCGGGCACAGCCCGGGTGTAGCCCGCGCTGTTGATCAAAATATGCACCACGCCGCATTGCGCAGCCACTTGCTCTGCCACCTCTTTGAGCGCGGCGCTGTCGGTGATGGGGGCCTTGAAACTCAAGTGCCCGGAACCCGGCAGGGCGGCGGCCTTGCCGGCGGCCGACTCGGCCGATTCGGAGTTGTACAACAGCACGCAACGCGCGCCGAGCTGGGCCAAGCGGCGGGCACTGGCCAAGCCAATGGCGCCCGTGCCGCCGGTGATCACGGCCACCCGGCCAGTCAACGATTCAGTGGGTTCGAAGGTGGAGGTCATGCAGTCCTTGAGGAATGAAAGTGGGTCATGAATTACGTAATCTGAATCAGGGCATCTGAATCAAGGCATCTGAATCAAGGCATCTGAATCAAGGAATAGGCGGGTGCGGGAACACCATCTCACCGGGCACCAAATGAAAGTCTTGCACTAACTGCGCCGTGGTGGTGTCACCGTCGGTGTGTTTGACAAAGTGGCCCACCAACGGCGCGGTCACGCCAAACACCGGGTCGCTGGTGAGGTTGCTGTCGTCATCGGCAAAGACTTGGGTGATCAGCACTTTGTGCCCCGGGCTGGAGACCATGAAATGCAAATGGGCCGGCCGGTTGGGGTGACGCAATTGCGCCGCCAGCAGTTCGCCGCAAGGACCGTCTGTGGGCACCGGGTAGCCCGACGGGCAGACCGTGCGCATGAAGTAGCGGCCTTGTGCGTCGGTGGTGAACAAGCCGCGTAAATTCATATCGGCTTGACCCGGGTCTTGGTTCTCGTACAAGCCCACAGGCGAGGCTTGCCACACGTCCACCTTGGCGTTGGCCACCGGTTGTCCGTCGGCGCCATAAACCACGCCACGCACCTCCATGGGAATGCCCGGGGTGGCGGAACGCACGATGCTGTCGCCGGGCTGGCACACCGGCGCATGATCGCGCCAAAAAGGGCCCAGCAGGCCGGCCGTGGACGACTCGGCGTCGTGTCCGGGCGGGTTGTTTTGCATGGCCACCAGGGTCGAGACACCGAACAAATCCATCGCCAAGATGACTTCGTTTTTGGTCTCGCCTGTGGCTTTGCCAATGCCAATCAAAAAGGCCACCGCACGCTCGAATTCTTTTTCGGTGACCTGGTTGTCGATCACGAACTGATGCAAGTGCTGGCTGAGTGACACCAACAGGCTGCGCAGTCGGGGATCGGGCGTGCGCTCCATGACCTCAAGTACGAAGGGCAGGATGCTCTCGGGGGTGGTGGGGAAGCGGGCAGTGGAATGTGCATCGGAGGGTGCATCGGAATGTGCAGCGGTCATGGCAAGGCCTTTGTATTTGCAACCGGTTGCAATTTTAGAGTCGATGTAGAGGCTGGCTATGCTGATTTACCCTAAGCCGTTGAAAGAGACCGGTTGCAATAAAATCAGGCGATGCAGCGCCATCCCAACCCCACTTTGCAAGATCTGGCGCTGCATTTGGGTGTCCACAAGTCCACCGTGTCGCGCGCCATGGACCCGGCCCGGCGGCATTTGGTCAAGGCCGATTTGTTGCTGCGCATCGAAACCGCGGCCAAATCCTTGGGTTACAGACCCAATCACGCGGCCGCAGCCTTGAGTCGGGGCCGCTCCAAAACCATCGGCGTGTTGTTGCCAGACATCACCAACCCCGTGTTTCCGCCGATCTTGCGCGGCATCGAAGACGCCTTGGACGAAGAGGGCTACTTTGCGCTGCTGGCGAACACCTCGCGCCCCGAAAGCCGGGGCCAAGCGATTCAGCAGGCGGTGGACCGCATGCAAGCCCAACGGGTGGAAGGTTTTTTGGTGGCCACCGCCACACGCGACGATGTGTGGCTGGACACCTTGCGCCAAAGCGGCGCGCGCATTGTCTTGATCAACCGCACCGACGGACGCGGCCATTTGCCTGCGGTCATCAGCGACGACATGTTGGGTATGCGCTTGGCGGTGGACCATTTGGTGGCACTCGGTCACCGCCAGATCGCCCACCTGGCCGGGCCCGAAAGCCTGTCCACCGGCATGGCGCGGCGTGTGGGTTTTGAGCAGGCCCTGCACAACCATGGCCTGGCCCCCGCGCAGGTGGTCATGGCGAAAGCCTATGCGATAGAAAGCGGCGAGTCGGCCATGCAGCAGTTGCTGGCCTTGCGCGCAGCCCAGCCTTTCACCGCCATCGTCGCGGCCAACGATTTGATTGCTTTGGGTGCCCTGCAGACCTTGCGCGCAGCAGGCCTTCAGGTGCCCTCAGACATGTCGATCGTGGGGCACAACGACATGCCGCTGCTGGACCAGGTGAACCCGCCGCTGACCTCGGTGCGCATCCAGCACTATGAAATGGGTTTCAAGTCAGCGCGCTTGCTGCTCGATGCGCTGCGTGAGCGCCCGGGCAGTCAAGATGCGACGGTGATGCTGCCGCCGCAATTGCGGGTGCGCGGCTCGACGGCCGCCCCCGCGCGCCCTTAGGCGCGGCCCAACAGACGCTGCGCGTTGCGGCTTTCGATGGCGGTCAGGTCGTTCATGCTGAAGCCCATGGCCATCAGGCCTTTCACATGGTCCAACGAGGTGCGGTAAGGGAAGTCGGTGCCAAAAACCACTTGCGACACGTCCACCAAATTCAGCAGTGACAACAGCGCGCCCGGGTGCGAGGCTTGGGCCGTGTCGTAATAGAAACTGCGCAAAGTGGGCAGCACCTGGTCGGTGGGCAAAATTTTGCCGAAATTGGGATTCAGCTTGGGCAGCATGACCAAACGTTCGATCAAAAACGGCATGGTGCCACCGGCGTGCGAAAAGATGAACTTGATGTCTTTGCAGCGTGTGGCGGTGCCGCTGAAAAGCAAGCTGGTGATGGTGCGGGTGGTGTCGGTGGCAAATTCAATGGTGGACCCCGGCACGCCCTCTTGCAGGTTGTTGCAGCACTGGGTGTTCGAAGGGTGGGTGTAGACAATCAGCTTGCGGCGATGGATCTCGTCCATGATGGGCGCAAAGGCTTTATCGCCCAACCATTTGCCGTTGTAACTGGTGAGCATGGCAATGCCGTTGGCTTTGAGTACGTCGCAGCTGTAGGCGATCTCGGCCAGGGCGCCGTCCACATCCAGCATCGGCAGGGTCGCAAAAAAACCAAATTGGTTGGGGTAGTCGCGCGCCAGTTGCGCGCCGTACTCGTTGCTGACGCGCGCCATCTGGCGCATCGTGGCGGCATCGCCAAAGCTGGCGGCAGGCGTGGTGGGCGAGGTCAGGGTGTAGGTAACGCCGGCGAGTGCCATGTCGTCCATGGTTTTGTTCAATGACCAATTGCGGGCCGGGGGTTCCGCCAGCTTGGCGGCTTCAAGGCCTTTCAAAAATGCCGGTGCCCAGACATGGTGGTGCACGTCCACCAAGGCCCGCTTGGCCTGTGAGGGCAGGGGAGCGTCTTTGGACGAGGTGGCGCAACCGGGCAACACCGCAGCCGCGCTGCTGGCGATTAAACCGGTTAAAAAATGGCGCCGGGGCGCGCAGTGGTTGCAGTCATTGGCGGGCAGGGTGTGGGTGTGGGGCATCAAAGTCTCCTTGGGGGGTTATTGCGTGAAATCCACACGCTGGGCTAATTTTTTGTTCATGGCAATTTCATCGGCAATGACCTTGCTGAATTCGGCTGGGGTGGAGCCCACGGTGGCGAAACCCTGTTCGGCAAATGCCTTTTTGATCTCGGGCTCCTCCAACAGTTTGGCAACCTCGTTGCGCCACCGGTTGACCTGTTCTGCGGGCACACCTGCTGGAAACCAAAAGCCGTACCAAGGGGTGTAGACAAAGCCTTTGACCCCGGCCTCGTCGATGGTGGGCACGTCGGGCAACTCGCTCCAGCGTTTGCGGGCCGTGATGGCCAAAGCTTTCAGCTTGCCGGCTTTGATCAACGGCAACACCGCCGTGGGCGCCCCAATCACAAAGTCAATCCGACCGGCCACCAGGTCGTTGAGTGACTGGCTCACCCCTTTGAAGGGCACGTGAGTCAGCTTGACATCGGCGCTGCTGGCCAAGAACTCGGCCGCAAAATGCATCACGTTACCCACGCCGCCCGAGCCAAAGGTGTATTTGCCAGGGTTGGCTTTGGCGTCTGCCAACAACTCTTTCAAATTTTTGACCGGCAAGTCGGGCCGTGCCGCCAGCACAAACCCCACGCTGTTGGCCACCAGGGTGATAGGCGCAAAATCTTTCAGCGGGTCATACGGCAATGAGGCCGAAACCACTGGCAAGCTGGCGTGGCTCGATGACGTGTTCAGCAGGGTGTAGCCGTCGGGAGCGGACTTGGCCACCACATCCGTGCCAATGGCCCCGCCCGCTCCTGCGCGGTTGTCGATGATCAGGGGTTGGCCCAGGGCCTGGTTCAAGCGCGGCCCCAGTGTGCGGCCAATGAAATCCATCGGCCCCCCAGCCGCGTAAGGAATGACCATTTTGATGGGGTGATTCGGGTAGTCGCGGGGGCTTTGAGCCTGGCTAGAAAAAGCGGTGCTGCCGATGACGCAAGTGCAGAGAAAATGCCATAACTTCATGCGGGGCCTTAAAAGTTTGAATTAAATCGGAGCCGTCCAACTGCCATCGACATCGCCTCGGAGCACACCCACCAACTCAATTGTGCTGTGCGAGGCATCAAAAGTCTGGTCGATCGCATGGGGCGTGGTGTTGTCTTTGGCCAAATTAGCGCCGTTGGCACCGACACCTGTTTTGCCGTCCGTACTCAGGTCGCTCGCGTCCAGGAATTGCCAAGTGGGCGTGACGCTGGTGGACTTGTTCAGATAGTACTTGAGCAGCTGCAACACATCGGTCAGAGAGACCGTGCCCGAACCATCAAAGTCGGCCGCAATGTAGTTCAAGGGGGAGGCAAAGCTGTCTGGCAGCGGCTTGTTCAAATACACCTTCAAGGTGGCCAACACATCGGTCAAGGTGACGGCGCTTTTGGCATTGCTTGGCGCGTCCAGCTGGGGCGCCAGCGTCATGTTGCCATCGTTGGCGCCATCGGCGTCCAACACACCGCTCAGCGAAATCAAGCCGCTGGCGCCGGAGGTTCCGGTTTGCCCGCCTTCGGTCAAGGTGACGCCAGCAAGCGCCGTGGGTGTCGTGCTGGACGATGCACCTTTCCAAAATACCGTTGTGGCTTGAATGTTGTAACCGCTGGGCGTGACCAGCAAGTCAAAGCTGTCACTGACGCTGGCGCCCGCAGCGTCTTTGGCGGTGACTTGAACCGCAAAGGCGACAGACTCTGTGCCGATGACCGTCTCGGACGGCGATGCCACAAAGCTGCGGTCCGTGGCATTGAAAACCAGCCAATCTGGCAACGGTGAACCCGAGGCGAGTTTCGCGCTGTAGACCAAGCTGGCGTCGTCCACATCAGAAAAACTGGTGGCAGGCAGAGTGAATTTCAGGGTTTGATTTTTAGCGACTTGCTGATCCACCAGCGCTTGCGTCAGCGTGGGCGCATCGTTGACCGCGTTCACGGTGAGCGACAAAGTCGCGACAGCTGAATCAGCCGTGCCATCATTCACTTTGAAGGTGAAGGCGTCCGTGCCGTTGTAGTTCGCAGCCGGTGTGTAGGTGTACGCGCCGGTGCTTGCGTTGAGGGTCATTGTGCCGTGGCTGGGCCCGTCCACTTTGACAAAGGGCGTGGAGTTGGACCCCATGCTGGTGCCCAGCAAGGTCCCACTTTGGCTGCTGTCTTCGTCCAGTGAAGCGGAGGCAGATCGGGCCACCGGGCCCTCGTAGGCGTTGACAACGGTCGCCGTCGATGCGCTGCTGACTTTCTCTACCGTGCCGTGTCCATCGGTATAGGTGGCGGTCACAGACACGGTGCTGCCCACATCGCTTGGGGTTAAGACATAACTGTCTTGTGTCGCCCCCTGAATCAAAGCGCCAGCCAAATACCATTGGTAGCTGATCGCGCCGGCACCCGAGGTGGGGATGCCGTCAAAATCGGTCACCGTGTTGCTGGCTTTCAGTGTCTGGCCTTTGGCGGCCAAGCCGCTGACGGTGACCGAGCCCTTGGGCGCAAAGTTGGCCAATGACAGCGTTTGATCTGAGAACTGGGCCCACTCGATGCCGGTCAAAGTGTCTGTGCCATCCGGGCCGCTGACCGTCCATCCGGTGGCGATGGAGGTGAAGGTGTACTGCGCCAGGGCTTGGCTGAAATTGGCCGTGTCCAGGCCCTCGCCGCCGACCAAACTGTCGTTGCCTGCGCCCCCCGTGAGTGCGTCAGCCCCGGCGCCTCCGTCGATGCTGTCGTTGCCCGCACCGCCTTGAATTTCATTCGCAACTTCGTTGCCAAACAACTGGTCGTTGTAGGCTGAACCCAGCAATTTCTCGATCACCGTGCCGAAGTTGACGGTGATTTGCCCCGCCGTGGTGATGGTCGATGCCTGCGACGAGCCAACATACCCCCAGTAACCTGGCGTCAAATAGACGGTGGCCGCTTTCGATAAAGCCGAGGCGTCGAGCGTGTCCACCCCCGAACCGTCCCAAATGAAGTTGGCCTCTGTGGCCGAGATCGCATAGGTGTCGTTACCCGTCCTGGCCGTTTTGCTGGGTCCATAAAGGTATTGCAGCGCGGCAATGTCGAATGGGCGGTATTGCAAAAACCACTCGGATTCTGAGTCGGTGTAACTCATCACCGTCCACGTGGTCGACTCTTCAACTCCTGTTAAGTAAGGCGGGTCGGAAGCGCCACCGATGGCATCCGGTTGATTGAAAGGATGCTCCAAACCCAGCGCATGGCCAATTTCATGGATCAGGGTCAGTGCACCGTAGGTGCCGTCCGCCAAGGTCGTATTGCTGTCGTCAATATTGAGAAAAACATCACTGCCCCACAGCGCACTGGAAGGGTATTGGGCATAGCCCCCGGAGTCTGTTTGGATGTTGCTCGCAAAGGTCAGTGTGTTGGCCGTTGCGGCATCGGTGGTCGTTTCAAACTTGAGATCAAGAACCGATGAGATGTAGGCCAGTGCAGTGACGGTACTGGCTTTTTGAACGGCCGTGAATGGGGTAAAACCTTTGGCGTTATCGGTACTCGTGTCGTAGGTGGGCAGGGAGGCCGGAAAAATATATTTAAATTTGGAGGTGCCGCCCAGCAAGGTCGAGAACTTCAAGCCGGCCGCATCATCGGGCAGTAAGGCACTGATCCAGTAAGGCAAAGCCAAGGCGTTGTTGGTGTAGGTGACGTTTTCAATAAAGCTGGGGATCTTTACAAAACTGGTCGACACGAAGGCGCTGTCTGTGCCTGCCGAGTCGGTGATCACGTCTCGCAGGCTGTCGATGTAGTAGGTGTCGTTGCCATCGCCACCATTCAGGCTGTCGTCTCCTGCACCGCCGTCCAAGGTGTCGTTGCCTTCATCACCGATCAGGGTGTCATTGCCCTCGCCACCGCGAATCACGTCGTGGCCTGCATAGCCCTCTAACCAGCTGTCGTTGCCTGCACCGCCGTCCAAGCTGTCATTGCCCAAACCGCCTTGCAGCGTGTCTTGACCCGAACCGCCCATCAGGGTGCTGTCGTCTTTGCTGTTGTATTTGTAGAGCTCGTCGTTGCCGTCGCCGCCGATGAGCGTGTCGTTGCCATCGCCACCGTACACCGTGTCGTCGCCCGTGCCGCCGTCCAGGGAGTCATTGCCTGCGTCGCCAGTCAGGGAGTCGTTGCCGTCACCCCCCAAAATGACGTCATTGCCTTCATAGCCCTCCAGCCAAATCTCATTGCCGGCGCCGCCATCCAGGCTGTCATTGCCCAAGCCGCCCAATAAGGTGTCTTCGCCTGCGCCGCCCACCAGGGTGCTGTCGCCCGCACTGGCGTATTTGTTCAGGTAGTCGTTGCCTTCACCACCGGTCAGTAGATCGTTCCCGGTGCCACCATCCAAGCGGTCATTGCCTGCGCCGCCCTCGAGGCTGTCGTTGCCTGCATCGCCAGCAAGGGTGTCTGCGCCATCTCCCCCTTGGATGAGGTCGTTGCCTTCGTAACCTTCAAGCCAAGCATCGTCGCCGGCGCCGCCGTCGAGCGAGTCATTCCCCAGGCCGCCCAGTAAGGTGTCAGCGCCCGCGCCACCTTGCAGTGTGCTGTTTCCCGCAGAGGTGTACTTGGACAGGTAATCATCGCCCAGTCCACCGACCAGCGTGTCATTGCCGGTGCCGCCGTCCAGGGTGTCGTTGCCGTCGCCGCCGTCCAGGCTGTCGTTGCCTTCGTCACCGGTGAGTTTGTCATGGCCTTCGCCGCCCAAAATGACGTCATTGCCCTCGTAGCCCTCTAGCCAGTCGTCGTTACCGGCGCCGCCGTCCAAGCTGTCATTGCCCAGCCCGCCCTGCAAGGTGTCTTGGCCCGCTCCCCCCAAGAGGGTGCTGTCGCCTGTATTTTTGTATTTGTAAATTTTGTCGTCGCCGTCGCCCCCCGCCAGGGAGTCGTTGCCGTCGCCGCCAAACAGGGTGTCGTTACCCGTGCCGCCATCCAGGTTGTCGTTGCCGGCATCGCCCGTGAGACTGTCATTGCCTGCGCCGCCGCTCAGGACATCGTTGCCGCTGCCCCCATTCAATGTGTCGTTATCAACGCCGCCACTGAGCGTGTCATCGGCGTTTGTTCCCCTAAGCAGCATTCATCACTCCATCGAAAGCGTGTGTGCCCCTGTCTTCCACCGGGACAGAGATCAGTTGATCTGATTATCTCTGACCCAGGGGCTGGGGCGTCACCCCTCAGGTCAGCTCACGCCAGTGCCTGCCGCTGTCTTGCAAGAGTGCATCGGCTTCAGCCGGGCCATTGGAGCCGGCCGCATACAGGGCCACGGGGGCGGCGCTGGCCTGGGCCCAGAGTTCTTGCACGGGTTTCACAATGTCCCAACCCGCCATCACGCTGTCAGAGCGCTGGAACAGCGTGGCGTCGCCGATCATGCAGTCGTAGATCAGGGTTTCATAGCCGGTGCTGGGCGCGTTCTGGAAGTAATCTTTGTAGTGGAAATCCATCTTCACCTGACCAATTTCAATTTTCGGCCCGGGGATCTTCGCGCCAAAGGTCAGCATCGCGCCTTCGTCGGGCTGCAGTTTGATGACCAGCGCATTCGGCGTGAGCGCTTCCGTGGCGGTGTTGCGGAACAGTGAAAACGGCGGGCGTTTGAACTGAATCACGATCTCGCTTTGCCGCTTGCTCATGGCTTTGCCCGTGCGCAAATAAAACGGCACACCGGCCCAGCGCCAGTTGTCGATGCCCAGCTTCAGCGCCACAAAGGTCTCGGTGTTGCTGTGTGCGGCCACACCTTCTTCTTGCCGGTAACCGGCCAGGGTCTGGCCGTCGCGTTGACCGGCGGCGTATTGACCGCGCACCGCATCGGTCTGCGGGTTGATGCGGTGCACCGAGTTCAGCACTTTGGTTTTTTCATTGCGCACAGCATCGGCATCGAACGAGGCCGGCGACTCCATGGCCGTCAGGGCCAGCAGTTGGAACACGTGGTTGGGCACCATGTCGCGCATCGCGCCGGTGGTTTCGTAAAAAGCCGCGCGCTTTTCCACGCCCACGGTTTCGGCCACGGTGATTTGCACATGGTCAATGTGATCGCGGTTCCACAGCGGCTCAAAAATGCCGTTGGCAAAACGCATCAGCATGATGTTTTGCACCGTCTCTTTGCCCAAGAAATGGTCCATGCGGTAGATCTGTTTTTCCGACAGGCTGTGCCGCAATTGGCTGTTGAGGGCTTGGGCCGAGGCCAGGTCGTGACCAAAGGGTTTTTCCACCACCACGCGGCGCCAGTAGTCCCGGGTTTCGGTGACCAAACCGGCGTGACCCAGTTGGTCCACGATGCCGCCAAAAAAGCGCGCACCCACGGCCAAATAGAACATCACGTTGTCGCTGACGTGGTGGCTGGTTTTCAAGTCCTTGAGTTTCGCGCCCAGTTGCTGGTACGCGTCAGGGTTGGAGAAGTCAGCCGACATGTACGTCAGACTTTTGATCAGGCGCTTCAGGTTGGCTTCGTCCAGCGTTTGGGCGTAGTGCTTGTCGGCGGCAAACGCGCGGATGGACTGTTCCACATGGTCCTGGAAGGACTGATCGCTCATGGGCAGCAGGTCCACGCCGACCAGTGCAAAGTTGTCGGGCAGCAACTCGGTGCGCGCCAGGTTGTACAGCGCGGGCATGACCAGGCGCTTGGTCAGGTCACCACCGGCGCCAAAAATCACGATGGTGCAAGACGGCGCTCGCTCGCCATGCGGGGTGGTTTCGTGTTCGATATCGTGTGCCATGGGGTCTCTTATTTCTTACCGGGTTCTTGGTGACCGCCGAATTGTTTGCGCATGGCAGACAGCATTTTTTCGGCAAAGGTGTGCTCTTTGCGCGAGCGAAAGCGGGTGTACAGCGCGGCCGTCAGCACGTCTGCGGGGATGGCTTCTTCGATCGCCGCCTGGATCGTCCAGCGGCCTTCGCCCGAGTCTTCGACATAGCCCGAATACGATTTGAGTTCGGGGTCTTCGGCCAGCGAAATCGCGCTCAGGTCCAGCAACCAAGACGAGACCACGCTGCCCCGGCGCCACAACTCGGTGATGTCGGCCAGGTTCAGGTCGTAACGGCGCTCGGCCGGAATGCTGTTCTGGTTCACGCCTTTGAGAATGTCCAGGCCTTCGGCGTAGGCCTGCATCAGGCCGTATTCAATGCCGTTGTGCACCATCTTCACAAAGTGGCCCGAGCCGGCCGGGCCGGTGTAGAGGTAGCCTTCTTCGGCGGTGGACTGCATGTGCTCGCGGCCGGGCGTTTTGTCGATGGTGCCCACGCCGGGTGCCAGGGTTTTGAAGATCGGGTCCAGGTGATTGAAGGCCGAGGCATCGCCGCCGATCATCATGCAATAACCACGGTCCAGGCCCCACACGCCGCCGCTGGTGCCGACGTCGATGTAGCGAATGCCTTTGCCTTGCAGCGCTTGGGCGCGGCGCACATCGTCTTGGTAGTTGGAGTTGCCGCCGTCGATGATGATGTCACCGGACTCGAGAACTTCGCTCAGGGCGTTGACCGTGGCTTCGGTGATGGGGCCGGCGGGCAGCATGACCCAGACCGCACGCGGCTTTTGCAGTTGCTGCACAAAAGAGGCCAAATCTTGACTCGGTTTCGCCCCCTCCTGGGCCAATTGGGCCACGCTGGCGGGATTGGTGTCGAACACCACGCAGTCATGTCCGTGGCGCATCAATCTGCGCACAATGTTTCCGCCCATTCGGCCGAGGCCAATCATTCCAAGTTGCATGGTTTCTCCAATAATCAAAGCCACAATTGAGGTGTTTCAATGTAACTTAAATATCAAAATCATCAAAACTTGTAATTTCGAGCGTCAGCAACAGACGCCACGGATCGGTACAGGCAACAAAAAAGCCGTCTTGCGACGGCTTTATGCTTTTTTGCTGCAGCGCACCCGTTTCAAACGGCGGCAGGAAGTGCTTTCGCGCGACCTGCCGGGCTGTTGATCAAATGATCAGGCGAGGGCCAAGGTTTTGACCTTGGCCGACAGGCGGCTCTTATCGCGAGCCGCCTTGTTTTTGTGGAAGATGCCTTTGTCGGCAATCGTGTCCACCACGGCTTGCATTTTGGCAAACAGTTCGGTGGCTTTGGTTTTGTCACCAGCCAACACCGCTTTTTCAACGTTCTTCACCGCGGTGCGGTATTTGGAACGCAGCGAGGTGTTGGCAGCGTTGATTTTGACGTCTTGGCGGACGCGTTTACGGCCCGACGCCAGGCGCGGGTTCTTTTTCTTGGGTTTTCCAGAGGCCATGTTAAATAGTTCCTAGTGTCTGAGGATGATGCAGCAAAGCCCGCGATTGTAACAGGAATCATCGCCCCCAGCCAACCCCTCCCGCCACGGCGGCCAAGGCGCAGCGCGTGCCGCTACACTCGGCAGCGTGAGCCTTCTTCAATCCGCCTCTGTCGTTTCCTTGCTGACTTTAGCGTCTCGCGTGACCGGTTTGGTGCGCGAATTGTTGATCGCATCCCTGTTCGGCGCCAGCGCCTGGACCGATGCCTTCAATGTGGCTTTTCGCATCCCCAATTTGTTTCGTCGCCTGTTTGCCGAGGGCGCGTTCAGTCAGGCCTTTGTGCCGGTCTTGGCCGCCAGCAAAGCGCAGCAGGGCGAGGAAGCCACGCGCCAGGTGATCGACCACGTGGCCACGGTGCTGGCCTGGGTGCTGCTGTGCGTCAGTGTGCTGGGCGTGGTGCTGGCCCCGGTCCTGGTGTGGGCCATGGCCAGCGGCCTGCAGCAAGACCCACGCGGTTTTGACGCAGCGGTGCAGATGACGCGCTGGATGTTCCCGTACATCGGCTTCATGTCCATGGTGGCCCTGTCGGCCGGCATTTTGAATACCTGGAAGCATTTTGTCGTGCCCGCGGCCACGCCGGTGCTGCTCAATGTCTGCGTCATCAGCGCGGCCTGGTTGGGCGCGCCCTGGCTGGAAACCCAGGGTCTGCCGCCGGTGTATGCCTTGCCGGCCGGGGTGATGCTCGGCGGTGCCTTGCAACTGGCTTTGCAAATCCCGGCGCTCAAGCGTCTGGGGGTGTTGCCGTCGATTGGCCTGAGCCTGAAAAAAATACGCCATGCCGCCGCCGACCCGGCCACCCGGCGCATTGCCCAGCTCATGGGGCCGGCGCTGTTGGGCGTGGGCGTGGCGCAAATTTCGTTGCTGATCAACACCCAAATCGCCTCGCACCTGACCCCGGGCAGCGTGAGTTGGCTGACCTACGCCGACCGCTTGATGGAGTTCCCCACCGCCTTGCTGGGCGTGGCGCTGGGCGTGGTGCTGATGCCGCAACTGGCCGCCGCCCGCGCCACCGGCGACACGGCACGTTACTCGGCCATGCTCGACTGGGGCTTGCGCCTGGTGCTGTTGTTCACCTTGCCCTGTGCCGTGGCGCTGCTGCTGTTTTCACAGCCTTTGGTGGCGGTGCTGTACCACTACGGCGCGTTCACCGACCGCGATGTGCAGCAGACCACGCTGGCCTTGATGGGGTATGGCTGCGGCTTGCTGGGCCTGGTGGCTATCAAGGTGCTGGCGCCCGGGTTTTACGCCAACCAAGACATCAAAACCCCGGTGCGCATCGCGGTGGTGGTGCTGTGCCTGACGCAACTGCTCAACCTGCTGTTGGTGCCGGTGTTGGCGCATGCGGGGTTGGCGCTGTCGATTGGGCTCGGCGCCATGGTCAACGCGGCCTGGTTGTTGTGGGGCTTGCTGCAACGCGGCAGTTACCAGCCCGCGCCCGGTTGGGGCCGGTTTTCGCTGCAAGTGGGGTCGGGTTGCGCCTTGCTGGCGGGCTTTTTGTTTTGGGCCAACCAAGCCTTGCCTTGGGTGGCCTTGCGCAGCCAAAGTGGCTTGCGCGTGGGCTACCTGGCCTTGGTGCTGCTGGGCTCGGCGCTGCTGTACCTGGGCGCCTTGTGGCTCAGCGGTTTGCAATGGCGGCAGTTTTTGAAGCGCTGAAGGCGGGCAGGGCATGAATTTCCAATTTCAAGCGATCACGCCCCTGGCTTATTTTGAAAGCCTGGTGCAAAGCGACACCGATTTGCCTTTGCTGGAGGCGGCGGCCAGTTTGGCGCAAGACGAAGAGCCGGGCCTGGACGTGCAGCAGGTGCTGGCCGATGTGGACCGTTTGCTGGCCCGCGTGCAGCAGCGCATACCCGATACCGCCGACGGCCTGACCCGGTTGGCCTTGCTGAACCAGTTCTTTTATGCCGATCTGGGTTTTGCGGGCAATGTGAATAATTACTACGCCTGCGAAAACAGCTACCTGTCAGAGGTGTTGCGCACCCGCAAAGGCATTCCGATTTCACTGGCGGTGATTTGGCTGGAATTGGCCCGGGGTGTGGGTTTGACGGCCCACGGGGTGTCGTTTCCGGGGCATTTTTTGGTCAAAGTCACCTTGGACGAAGGGCTGGTGGTGCTGGACCCGATGAACGGAGAGTCTTTGGGGCTGGACACCCTGTCTGAGCGCTTGGCGCCGTTTCGCCGTTTTGACGCGGTGTTGGAAGAGGGCGACGCGCCGCTGGAGTTGCATTTGCAAGCTTGCCCGCCACGCGATTTGCTGGCCCGCATGCTGCACAACCTGAAAGAAATCTTCCGCAGCCAAGATGACGAGGCCCGCTTGCTGGCCGTCATGGACCGCTTGCTGGTGTTGGTGCCCGAGGCCTGGACCGAATGGCGCGACCGGGGCTTGTTGCATGCCCAAATGGGGCACCATGCCCTGGCCATTGGCGATTTGACCCAGTACCTGACCCACGCGCCGATGGCGGCCGATGCGGACTACCTGTCGGACCGCTTGGCCGAACTCAAGGCGCTTTGAAATCTGGGCCCGCATCGGGCCCCGTCCGGGCTAAGGGACTGCTTTGTAGGCCGCTCAGGCCACCACCACCTGGGCGCCCTCGCCCTGCGGCGCGATGCGGCCGATGGCATAGACGGCTTCGCCTGCCGCGCGCAGAGTGGCTGCGCAGGCCTCAGCTTGGTCTGCGGCCACCACCACCACCATGCCGATGCCGTTGTTGAAGGTGCGGTTCATTTCCACGTCGTCAATGCCCGCGGTGTGTTGCAACCAGGCAAACAGTTCGGTCTTGGGCCAACTGCCTTTGACCAGGTGTGCGGCCAAGCCCTCGGGCAGGACGCGGGGAATGTTCTCCAGCAAGCCGCCGCCGGTGATGTGCGCCAGCGCTTTGATGCCGGTGGGGTATGCGGCCAGGGCCGCCAACACGTTTTTCACATACAAGCGGGTGGGCTCCATCAGGGCTTGCTTGAAGGGTTTGCCGTCCAGCAGGGCTGGGGCGTTGGCGCCGGCGCGCTCGATGCATTTGCGCACCAGGCTGAAGCCGTTGGAATGCACGCCGGCCGAGGCCAGGCCCAGCACCACGTCACCGGTCTGTACGTTTTGCCCGGTGAGGATTTTTGATTTCTCCACCGCGCCGACGGCAAACCCCGCCAAGTCGTATTCGCCCGCCGGGTACATGCCCGGCATTTCGGCGGTTTCGCCGCCGATCAGGGCGCAACCCGACAGCTCGCAGCCCCGGGCAATGCCGCCGACCACGGCGGCGGCGGTGTCCACGTCGAGCTTGCCGCAGGCAAAATAGTCCAGAAAAAACAGCGGCTCTGCGCCTTGCACCAGCACGTCGTTGACGCTCATGGCCACCAGGTCAATGCCCACGGTGTCGTGCATATTCCATTCAAACGCCAGTTTCAGCTTGGTGCCGACACCGTCGGTGCCGCTCACCAGCACCGGCTCTTTGTAGCGTTTGGGCACTTCAAACAGCGCACCAAAGCCGCCGATCCCGGCCAGCACACCCTCGCGCATGGTTTTCTTGGCCAGGGGCTTGATGCGTTCAACCAGCGCGTCGCCAGCCACGATGTCCACGCCAGCGTCTTTGTAGGAGAGGGGGGTTTGCGTCATGAAGAGGGCCCCAAAAGGGCATGCAGAAAGTGAAATGGAGGCTTGCGCAGGCAAGCAGACTAAAATCAAACGCTGATTTTAAGGGCTCACCCCGTGCCTGGATCCGCTGACCTTGAATTAAGGAAGAAATGGCTCTGCGCCCGATCGCAACTTTCACTCCCCAACGCCTGCTGGCCTGGGCCGGCGTGGCTTCGGCTCTGGTGTTGGTGCTGTGGCTGCTGGCGCCCGTGCTGGCCCCCTTTGTGGTGGCGGCTGTGCTGGCCTATGCCTTGCAGCCCCTGGTGAGGCGTTTGCAATTGTTTTTGGGGCCGCGCGTGCCCGGCCTCGTTTCGGTGGTGATGGTGGAGTTGTTGGCCTTGCTCGCGGTGCTCGGTTTGGCCTTGCTGCTGGTGCCGGTGTTGGTGCGCGAGTGGCCGCTGATTCAACAACAACTGCCGTTGTTGATGGACCGTTTGCAAAACACCCTCAACCCCTTGTTCACCCAGTGGGGGCTGAATTTTTCGCTCGACATGGGCAGTCTCAAAGCGCAGTTAATGAAATACCTCAGCGCCAACCGCGACGACTTTCTCGACTCGGCCCTGTCCTCACTCAAGATGGGCGGCAGCGTGGCCATGTCGGTGCTGGGCAACGCGGTGCTGATTCCTGTGGCCTTGTTTTATTTGCTCAGCGACTGGGACCGGGTGGTCCGTTCGCTGGTCGAGTTGGTGCCCCCGGCCTGGCGTCCACGCTATGACGACTTCATGCGCGAGTGTGACGCGGTGCTGGGTCAGTACCTGCGCGGGCAATTGTTGGTGATGCTGGCCCTGGCGGTTTTTTACAGCGTGGGCTTGGCCCTGTTTGGTTTGGAGTTGGCTTTGCCGATTGGCGTGTTCACCGGCTTGGCCGTGTTTGTGCCCTATCTGGGTTTTGGCTTGGGTTTGTTGTTGGCCTTGCTGGCCGGCTTGCTGCAATTCGCTTCGCTCAAGGCCCTGGTCATGGTCGGCGTGGTGTTTGGTGTGGGGCAGTGGTTTGAAAGTTTTCTGCTCACGCCCCGTTTGGTGGGAGAGCGCATTGGCTTGCACCCCCTGGCGGTGATTTTTGCGTTGTTGGCCTTTGGCCAATTGCTGGGCTTCATTGGCGTGCTGATCGCGTTACCGGCCAGTGCCGTCTTGTTGGTGGCCTTGCGCCGGCTGCGTGTCGGTTACCTTGAGAGTGATTTGTACCGCCCGAGTCCAGCCAAGCCCTCCACTGAAGGCTCAGACGCCGAATGAAGCAGCTGGCTTTGGACATTGGCTTGGCCACCGTCCCCACTTTGGGCAGTTTCTTTGCAGGTCCCAATGCGGCCACCCTGGACCATTTGCGTCTGTGGTCGACCAGCCCGACGCGCTCCCCGGTGCCCACGTATTTGTGGGGTGACAGTGGGTCAGGCAAAAGCCATTTGTTGTCGGCGGTGCACGAGGCTTTGCGTGAGCAGGGCCTGAGCGTGGGCTGCTTGGATGCGAACACGCTCAACCCCCCGGAATTTAACGCCACCTGGGCCGCGGTCCTGATGGACGATGTGCATCTGTACAACGTGTCGCAGCAACTCACCGCATTCAACTGGTTTGTGAATGCGCTGACACCCACCACAGGCTCGCCGCGCTGGGTGCTGGCGGCTGGGGCTTTGCCGCCCGCAGATTTGAAACTGCGAGATGACTTGCGCAGCCGCCTGGGTTGGGGCCATGTCTACGCCTTGCAGGTGTTGAGCGAATCGGAGCGCCGCGCGGTGCTGCGCCAAGAGGCCGATGCCCGTGGCATTTTCTTGAGCGACGAGGTGATGGCTTTCATGTTGAATCGGTTTTCGCGCGACTTGGGCAGCCTGATGCAGTTGCTCGACAACTTAGACCATTACGCCTTGCAAACCCAGCGGGTCATCACCATACCGCTGATTAAATTGATGTTGGAGAGTGAATGAAACTGGCCCTGTTTGACCTGGACCACACCTTGCTGCCGATCGACTCGGACTATTCTTGGGGCGTCTACACCACCGACATCGGGTGGACCGACAACGACCATTTTCGCCAGCGCAATGACGAGTTCTACGCCCATTACCAAGCGGGCACCTTGGATATCCACGATTACGTTCGCTTTTCAACCCAGGCCGCACGCTTGAAAGGCGCTGCCGAAGCCGCGCGCGCCCATGCGCATTTCATGCAAACCGTGGTCCTGCCGGTGATTCAACCGCAGGCTTTGGCTTTGATTGATGCGCACGCACAAGCGGGTGACCAGATCCTCATCGTCACCGCGACCAACGAGTTTGTGACCCGGCCGATTGCTACCGCGCTGGGGGTGAACGAGTTGATTGCAGTGGAGCTGGAACGCGATGCGTCCGGCTGGATCACCGGCGAGATCCATGGCACGCCTTCTTTTCGGGAGGGCAAAGTGACCCGCGTGAACCAGTGGTTGGCCGAACGCCAATTGACTTGGGCGTCGGTCGAAACCACTTTTTATTCGGACTCGATCAACGATCTGGCCTTGCTGGAAAAAGCCACGCACCCCGTGGCCACCAACCCCGATCCCCGTCTGCGCGATTTGGCCACCGATCGGGGTTGGCGCATACTCGACCTCTTCTCATGATCAAAAAATTCATTTCCAAATTGCTGGGCCAAGCCACCGGCACCGCAGGCAAACCCCATTTCGGCAAGCGGGTGGAGGTGGGCCCCAAGGCCCACGGTATCGACCCCGAGTTGGTCGACGATCGCGCCATCCATGTGGTGCGCACGCTGCAGCAAGCCGGCTTTGAGGCCTATGTGGTGGGCGGCGCGGTGCGCGACTTGCTGGTCGGTCTGCGCCCCAAAGACTTTGATGTCGCCACCAACGCCTCGCCCGAACAAGTCAAAGGGCTGTTCCGCCGTGCCTTCATCATCGGTCGCCGTTTCCGCATCGTGCACGTGGTGTACGGGCGGGGGCGTGAGCACGAGGTGATCGAAGTCTCGACCTTTCGCGCCTACCTGGACAACGCGGCGGCCGAGCAAGTCAAAGGCAATGAGCGCACCAGCAAGAGTGAGCTGGCAGGCATGAAACACGCGGTGGACTCGTCTGGTCGGGTGCTGCGCGACAACGTGTGGGGCCCGCAAGACGAAGATGCGACGCGGCGCGACTTCACCGTCAACGCCATGTATTACGACCCCGAGTCGCAAACCGTGGTCGACTACCACGGCGGCATGCAGGACGTGAAAAAGCGGGTCTTGCGCATGATCGGCGATCCGGCCACGCGGTACCGCGAAGACCCGGTGCGCATCATCCGCGCGATCCGCTTTGCCGCCAAGCTCAGCCCGCTGGGCTTCAAACTCGAGTCCAAAACCGCCAAACCTTTGGTGGCCTGCAGGCCTTTGCTGGCCGATGTGCCGCAAAGCCGTTTGTTTGACGAAATGCTCAAGCTGCTGCAAACCGGCCATGCCCTGGCCTCTATCGAGCAGCTGATCGGTCTGGGTTTGGCCAAAGGCATTTACCCGCTGCTGGACGTGGTGGTGGAGCGTGCGCAAACCCCGTTCGTCAAAGCCGCGCTGGCCGACACCGACCGCCGCGTCGGCGAGAGCAAGCCGGTGGCGCCGAGCTTCTTGCTGGCTTGCGTGTTGTGGGCCGATGTGCGCGAGGGTTGGGAACAGCGCCTGGGGCGGCGCGAGCACGCCTTTCCGGCCTTGCAGGACGCAATCGACGAGGTGTTCAACGCCCGCATCGGCGATGTGTCGGGGCGCGGCAAACTCGCCGCCGACATGCGCGAGATCTGGATGATGCAGCCGCGCTTTGAAAAGCGCACCGGCAGCACACCGTTTGGGCTGGTCGAACAAGCCCGCTTTCGTGCTGCGTTTGACTTTTTGCGCTTGCGTGCCGATGTGGCCGAGGTCGATGTGACGCTGGCCGATTGGTGGCAAGAGTTCAGCTTGGCCGATGACGCCACGCGCGAAGACTTGGTGCAACAGGTCAAAGCCGAACGCCCCAAGCCCGCGCCTCGCCGTGCCCCACGGCCGGTGAGCGAAGGGACAAGCGAGGGGAAAACCGCCGCCACCCGCGCAGCAAGGGGCAATGCGGCCCAGGAGCTCACGGGCGACAGCGTGGACAGTCTGTCCAGCGCGGCCAACGAGGACACAAACGCCTCAGACTCGGTTAAAAAACGCCGCCGTCGTCGCCGTAAACCCGGTGGCGCCGAAGGCAGCGCGCCGGCCGCATCGGGCGGCCCAGACTGAGCCCGGTGCCCACATGCGGGAGTCGGTGACCGCCTGCATCGCCCTGGGTGCCAATCTGGGCGATGCCCGCCAAACGGTGTTGCAGGCTGTGCAGGACATTGGCCAGCTTCCCGGTTGCAGCGTCCTGGCCACATCGCGCTTGTACCGCACGGCGCCTTGGCAAGCCGAGGGCCCGGATTTTGTCAATGCGGTGGTCAAGTTGGCCACGCGGTTGACGGCACCCGCCTTGCTGCGCGCGCTGCAGGCTTTGGAATTGGCCGCAGGCCGCGAGCGCCCCTATCTGAACGCACCGCGCACCTTGGACTTGGATCTCTTGTTGTATGGGGCAGGGCGCATTGACAGCCCCGCACTCACCGTGCCGCATCCGCGCCTGCGGCAGCGGGCTTTTGTGCTTTACCCTTTGGCAGATGTCTGGCCCGAGCTGGTGACGCCGCAAGATCTGCAGCGCGTGCAGGACCAAGAGATCCGCTTATGTGACTGAGCTGATGGGAAAAGTCACCACATGGTCCATTTGGATTTTGATGCCAATCCATTCGCCGACCTGATGGTCGTGGTGACTGGGCACATGGGTCATCAGTTGTTCGCCGGTGGCCAGGCGCAGCGAATACAAAAACTCGGAGCCGCGAAAGAGTTTGCGCACGATTTGCGCTTTCACAGGCGCATCGTCGTCGTGCACGATGTCGTCTGCACGCAGCAGCACATCACATTGGCCGTCCGGATAGGCGCTAGGCAAAGGGCATTCCGAGATATCGGTTAACGCGCCCAAAGGCGTCTCGACCACCGCTTGGTGGTCTTGCACGGCGATGGTGGCGCGGGTGAACACGCCGTGGCCAATGAACTCGGCGACGAAGCGGGTTTCGGGCCGGTGGTACAAGCTGTAGGCGTCGGCCCATTGGTGCAAACGGCCTTCTGACATCACGCCAATCACGTCGCCAATGGCAAACGCTTCCATCTGATCGTGGGTCACAAACAAAGCGGTGGTTTGTGCGGCTTTCAAGATGGCCCGCACCTCCAACGCCAAGCGTTCGCGCAATTCAATGTCCAGGTTGGAGAAGGGCTCGTCCAACAACAGCAGTTGCGGACGCGGCGCCAGCGCGCGCGCCAAGGCCACGCGCTGCTGTTGGCCCCCCGACAACTCATGCGGAAATTGATGTGCGTTGGTGGGCAAGGCCACCAAGTCCAGGACTTCTTGAATGCGTGCCTTTTGGTCCGCTTTGCTCAGGTGGCGCAGACCAAAGCCGATGTTGTCTTGCACATTCAGATGCGGAAACAGGGCGTAGTCTTGAAACACCATGCCCATGCGCCGCGCTTCTGGCGGGACCTGGACCTGCACGCTGCTGATGACCTGTTGGGCCAGTTGGATCTTGCCGCCGGTGACGGGCTCCAGGCCCGCAATAGCCCGCAGCAGCGTGGTCTTGCCGCAGCCGGACGGACCGATCAACACGCCCATCTCACCCGGCTGCAGCTGCAGGCTGACACGGTCAACCGCCGCTGTGCTGCGGCCGGGGTAATGCACCTGCAAGTGGTCAAGGTTCAAAAACATCGCTGCATTGTAGGGCGATGCCTTTTCCTACAATGCACAGGATGCGTGCGTTTCAATCTCTTTCCCGTGGGTCGTTGTGGGCCGTGACCTTGTGTTTGGGCTTGCCCGTGCTCACCGTTTTGGCATCGTGGTTGCAATGGAACGCGGTCTCGGTCCAAATTTTGGTTGAAATGAGCCACAGTGTGCTGCCCGACTATGTCTGGACCTCGTTGCTGTTGTGCGCCGGCGTCAGTCTGGGGGTCATCAGCATGGGCGTGGTCTCGGCCGCCTTGGTGACCTTGTTTGATTTCCCGTTTCGCCGCACCTTAGAGTGGACCTTGCTGTTGCCGCTGGCCATGCCGGCGTATGTGGTGGCTTATGCCTACACCGATTTTTTGCAGTACAGCGGTCCAGCACAAGAGACCTTGCGTCTATGGACTGGCCTGCCAGGCCGTGTCTTGCCCGAGGTGCGCAGCGTCTGGGGGGCCATGCTCGTGTTCAGCCTGGCTTTGTACCCCTATGTGTATTTGCTGGCGCGGGCCGCCATGGCCGAGAGAGCGAATCACCTGATGGAGGCGGCCCGTTTGCTGGGCGCACCGCTGCGCCGGCGCATGCTGTCGGTGGCCTTGCCGCTGTCGCGGCCGGCCATCGCGGCCGGCACCGCACTGGCCTTGATGGAGACCTTGGCTGATTTTGGCGTCTCCAGTTATTTCGGTATTCAGACCTTCACGGCGGGCATCTACAAGGCGTGGTTGGTGATGGACAACCGCATTGCTGCGGCCCAATTGGCCACCGGCCTGTTGCTGGCCGTGACCCTGTTGTTGACCCTGGAGCAACGCGCCCAATCGCGTTTGCGTTTTGCCACCGGACGCAGCGACGCGCAAAGCACCGAGGCCCGTGCCCAACGCTTGAAGGGCTGGCCTGCGTTGTTGGCGTTGAGTCTGTGTGTGATGCCGGTGCTGCTGGGGTTTGTGTTGCCCGTGCTGTTGATGGGCCGGGCCCTGCTGGAAAGCATGCAGAGCACCGACGTGCCCTGGCTGCGTTTTGCGCAATGGACGCTCACCAGCGTGTCACTCGGCGGCGTGACCGCCTTGTTGGCCGTGGGGGTGGCGCTGTGGTTGTCGTCAGAAGACCGCTTGCGCCCCAGCCCGTTGACGCGGGGCTTGTTGCGTACCGTGGGTTTGGGTTATGCGGTGCCCGGGGCGGTGATTGTGGTGGGTTTGTTACTGCCGTTGGGCTGGCTGCAATCGCTGTGGCCGCAAAGCGGGGCAGGGTACTGGCTCACGGCCACGGTGCTGGGTTTGGTGTGGGCGTATTTGGTCCGGTTTGTGGCCGTGGCACTGCAATCGGTGGGCAGTGGGTATGCCCGCATTCCCCCCACCCTGGATGAAAGCGCGCGCCTGCTGGGGGTGTCTGGGTGGCGGCTGGTCAGCACCTTGCATGGCCCCCTGTTGCGCAAACCCGTGGCCGCCGCACTGTTGCTGGTGTTGGTGGACGTGATGAAAGAGCTGCCCGCGACCTTGGTGCTTCGGCCTTTCAACACCGACACCTTGGCGGTGATGGCCTACCAACTGGCCCGTGATGAGCGTTTGGGCGAGGCGGCGTTGCCCTCTTTGGCCCTGGTGCTGGCCGGCCTGGGGCCGGTGCTGATGCTCAGCCGCACCTTGCGCCGCGCCCACTGAGTCCCGCTGCGTCGAAAGAGTCTGGTTTGGGTTTTTGTGGTTTTAAATGCGAATAATTCTCATTTGATGTAGAATTCCTCTCATTGCTTTTTGGGAGTGGGTGATGCGCAAGTGGATGGGGTTGATTTTGGGGACGGTGATGGGCTGCTCGGCGATGGCCCAGACGGGCGTGTTGAATTTGTACTCGGCCCGCCACTACCCCACAGACGAGGCGCTGTACAGCGACTTCACCAAAGCCACCGGCATCAAGATCAACCGTGTGGACTCGGACGACGCCGGGATCTTGGCCCGGCTGAAGACCGAAGGCAGTGCCTCGCCGGCCGACGTGATCTTGCTGGTTGACGCGGCGCGGCTGTGGAAAGGCGAAGTCGAGGGGCTGTTTCTGCCAGTGCAGTCCAAAATTTTGGAGTCCGCCGTGCCCGCGCAATTGCGCGCCAAGCCGGCCGATGCGGGCGGTACCGCCTGGTTTGGCTTGTCGACCCGCGCCCGCGTGGTGGTGTACGACAAGTTGAAAGTGCCCCGCCCAGAGGTCGACACCTATGAAAAGCTGGCCGAGCCGCAGAACAAAGGCCGTTTGTGCATTCGCTCGGGTTCGCATCCTTACAACCTGAGCCTGTTTGGCGCCATGACCGAGCATTTGGGGCCGGCCAAAACCGAACTCTGGCTCAAGGGGCTGGTGGACAACATGGCCCGGTCGCCCAAAGGGGGCGACACCGACCAAATCAAGGCCGTAGCCAGTGGCGAGTGCGCCGTGGCCGTGACCAATACCTACTATTTGGCGCGCTTGATGCGCTCGAGCAATCCCGCTGAAAAAGCCTTGCTGGACCGGGTGGGCGTGGTCTTTCCCAACCAAGCCAGTTGGGGCACACACATCAACATCGCGGGCGGCGCGGTGGCACGTTACAGCAAAAACACCGAGTCCGCGGTGAAGTTTTTGGAGTACCTGGTCAGCCCCGAGGCGCAAAACCATTTTGCCAATGGCAACAACGAATGGCCGGTGGTGCCCGGCCTGAAGCTGGACAACCCCGCCCTGAAATCCATGACCGGCGGCGCGTTCAAAAGCGAGTTGCTGCCGATCAGCGCCGTCGGCATGAACCAGATCAAGGTGCAGCAAATGCTGGACCGGGTGGGCTTCAAGTAAGCCCACCCGCTGATCTGCACGGCGTCAGGCGCGGATCAGGTGGTCAAACGCGCTGAGCGCGGCTTTGGAGCCTTCGCCTGCGGCGATCACGATTTGTTTGTACGGCACCGTGGTGCAGTCGCCGGCCGCAAACACGCCGGGCACATTGGTGTGGCCCTTGGCATCGACCACGATCTCGCCAAACTTAGAAAGTTCGACCGTGCCCTTCAAGAATTCGGTGTTGGGCACCAAGCCGATTTGCACGAACACGCCCGCCAGTTCCACATGGTGCTCGGTGCCGGTGGCGCGGTCTTTGAACCGGATGCCGTTGACCTTGCTGCCGTCGCCGGTGATCTCGGTGGTTTGCGCGTTGGTGTGCACCGTCACATTCGGCAGGCTGTTCAACTTCTTGACCAGCACCGCATCGGCTTTGAGTTGTTCGGCAAACTCGATCACCGTCACGTGTTCCACGATGCCGGCCAAATCAATCGCCGCCTCGATGCCGGAGTTGCCACCGCCAATCACGGCGGTGCGCTTGCCCTTGAACAGCGGGCCATCGCAGTGCGGGCAATAAGCCACGCCCTTGTTTTTGTAGGCTTGCTCGCCGGGCACATTCACATTGCGCCAGCGTGCGCCGGTGGACAAAATCACGGTTTTGGCTTGCAGCGTGCCGCCGTTTTCCATGTGCACCTGCACCAGCCCACCGGCCTCTGCGGCAGGGGTGATTTTGTCGGCGCGTTGCAGGTTCATCAGGTCCACGCCGTATTGACGCACCTGGGCTTCCAAAGCGGCCGCGAATTTGGGGCCATCGGTCTCCAACACCGAGATGTAGTTTTCGATCGCCATGGTGTCGTTGGTCTGGCCGCCAAAACGCTCGGCCGCCACGCCCACGCGGATGCCTTTGCGCGCGGCATACACCGCGGCGGCCGCACCGGCCGGACCGCCGCCCACAATCAGCACGTCATACGCTTCTTTGGCGTTGAGTTTGGCGGCTTCACGCTCGGCGGTGCCGGTGTCTAGCTTGGCCACGATTTCTTCCACGCTCATGCGACCAGAGCCAAACACCTGGCCGTTCAAGAACACCATGGGCACCGCCATGATCTGGCGTTCTTCGACTTCTTTCTGGAAGGCGCCGCCTTCGATCACCACGGTCTTGACCTTGGGGTTGAAGATGGCCATCAGCGACAAGGCCTGCACCACGTCGGGGCAGTTGTGGCAAGACAGCGACATGTAGACCTCGAAGTTGAGGTCGCCTTGTGCACCCGGATCAAGGGCTTTGATGCTGTCGATCACCTCTGGCTCGACCTTGGGCGGATGGCCGCCGGTCCACAGCAGCGCCAGCACCAGCGAAGTGAACTCGTGGCCCAAAGGTAAACCGGCAAAGCGCACGCCTTGTCCATCATTCACGTTCTCGCCCTCGCGCGCCACCACAAAAGAGGGGGTGCGGCTGTCGGTGCCGGTGGTGTCCAGCGAGACCTTGTCGGACAGGCTGACGATGGTCTCCAGCAAGCTCTTCATGTCGGTGCCGGTTTCGCTGTCGTCCAGGCTGGCGATCAAGCGGATCGGTTGGCGCAGCAAGGCCAGGTATTGCTGCAATTGGGCTTTGAGTGCGTCGTCAAGCATGGTGTTCTCCAATTTCAAGGTGCAAAGGACCAGACCCTCGCTTGTGGCGGGGCCGGTTTCAAAAGGGTTGTGGGAATCGTTGAGGGCAGCACACGCGCGGCGAATGACCGGTGTGCGCTGTGCTCAACGCCCTGCAAGCAGGGGCGGTGAAACGTCCCGCTGCGCGGGACAGGCGTGCAGACCTTAGATCTTGCCGACCAGGTCAATGGAAGGAGCCAAAGTCTTGGCGCCTTCTTTCCACTTGGCTGGGCACACTTGGCCGGGGTTGGCGGCGGTGTACTGGGCAGCGGTCAACTTGCGCAGGGTTTCGGACACGTCACGGGCGATTTCGTTGGAGTGGATTTCCAAGGTCTTGATTGTCAACTCGGGGTTGATGATGAAGGTGCCGCGCAAGGCCAAACCTTCTTCTTCGATGTGCACGCCAAAAGCGCGTGTCAAAGCGTGGGTAGGGTCACCGACCAAGGGGAACTTGGCTTTGCCCACGGCAGGCGATGTCTCGTGCCAGACTTTGTGCGAGAAGTGGGTGTCGGTGGTCACGATGTAGACCTCGGCACCGGCTTTTTGGAAAGCGGCGTAGTTGTCTGCTGCGTCTTCGATCTCGGTAGGGCAGTTGAAGGTGAACGCGGCGGGCATGAAAATCAGCACGTTCCACTTGCCTTTGAGGCTTTGCTCGGTCACTTCAATGAACTTGCCATTGTGGAAAGCTTGGGTTTTGAAAGGCTGGACTTGGGTATTGATCAGGGACATGGTGTTTCCTTGGGTGGTTAAAAAAAACTATCGAATGAGAAATCTCATTAGCCGTAATCATAAAGCGGTTGAACCCGCTGCGTGATTGAAACTTTCAATCACGGCCATTGGAATCCTTGCGCGCCAGACCCACGGCCAGCACGCACCAAGCAGCGATCCAGCAGCTGCCGCCCCAGGGCACCAGGGCGCGCAAAGCGTCCCAGCCCAACAGATGGCGGGCGTGGATGTTCATGCTGAACAGCAGCATGCCGGACAGCATCAATGCGCCCGCCGCCACCAGCCAGCGCGTTGGGCCGATCAACCGAATGGCCAGGCCGATCAGGAGCAAAGCCAGGGCATGAAATTGCTGCAGATTCAACGCGCTTTGCACCATGCTGGGCACGCCACTGGCGAACTGCGGCAGGTGCGCCAAAGCCGCACTGAGCACCACACTCAGAGCAGCAAACAAGGCGCCGGACAGGCTGAATAAACGGTGAAACATAGGTCAATCTCGGGACAGTGGAGGGGGGTTGTGAGCGCCTTGTATTGTCACTCAGCGGTTACACTCGCCCTCGTCATGAGAAAGTCATGCCTTTGTCATTGGAATGACACATTGCAAATTCAGGAGCCTGCATGCTGTTTGGTAAGTTGCTGCCTAAAGAAGGCAATTTTTTTGAGCTGTTCAACCAACATGCGGATCGCATTGTGGATGCGGCCCGTGCATTTTCCAACTTGGTGGCCAACTACAACGATTCGCACCTGCGCGACAAATACAACCAGGATGTGGACAACGCCGAACGCGCCGCCGACCGCGTCACCCACGAAGTCAACCGCCTGATCCACACCACCTTCATCACGCCGATCGACCGCGAACAGATCCATAACTTGATCAATTTGATGGACGACGTGGCCGACTTGATTCAGGACTCGGCCGAAACCATGGCCTTGTACGATGTGCGCACCATGACCGACGAGATTTCGCGCTTGACCGACTTGTCGGTGAAATGCTGTGAGCGTGTGCGCGAAGCGGTGAAGATGCTGGCCAAAGTGGCGGATCCGGCGGTGGCCGAGGCGGCGCTCAAGACCTGTGAAGAAATCGACCGCCTGGAGTCCGATGCGGACCGCGTCATGCGCAGCGCCATGAGCAAGTTGTTCCGTGAAGAGCCCGATGTGCGCGAGGTGATCAAGCTCAAAGCCATTTACGAGTTGCTGGAAACCATCACCGACAAATGCGAAGACGTGGCCAATCAGATCGAGGGCATCGTCCTCGAAAACTCCTGACCCCTGACGGAGTCTGAACATGCAAAACATGCAAGCCGCACTGTGGGTGGTGGTCCTGCTGGTGGCGCTGGCCTTGGCCTTTGACTTCATGAACGGTTTTCATGATGCGGCCAATTCGATCGCCACGGTGGTTTCGACCGGCGTGCTCAAACCGGCGCAGGCCGTGATGTTTGCCGCCTTTTTCAACGTGATCGCGATTTTCATTTTCCACCTCAGTGTGGCCGCCACCGTGGGCAAAGGCATTGTGCAACCTGGCGTGGTGGACACCCATGTGGTCTTTGGCGCCTTGGTCGGTGCGGTCACCTGGAATGTGATCACCTGGTACTACGGCATTCCCAGCAGCTCATCGCACGCCTTGATTGGCGGCATTGTGGGTGCCGTGATGGCCAAAGCCGGCGCTGGCGCCTTGATTTCTGCCGGCATCCTGAAAACAGTCACCTTTATTCTGGTGTCTCCCATGTTGGGCTTTTTGCTGGGGTCCTTGATGATGGTGCTGGTGGCCAATTTGTTCAAGCGCGCCCGCCCGTCCAAGGTGGACAAATGGTTCCGGCGTTTGCAATTGGTCTCCGCCGGGGCCTACAGCCTGGGGCATGGCGGCAACGATGCCCAAAAAACCATTGGCATCATTTGGATGCTGCTGGTGGCCACCGGCTATGTGTCGGCGACCGATGCCTCCCCGCCCACCTGGACCATTGTGTCGTGCTACTTGGCCATCGGTTTGGGCACCATGTTTGGCGGCTGGCGCATTGTCAAAACCATGGGGCAAAAAATCACCAAGCTGCGGCCTGTGGGCGGATTTTGCGCCGAAACCGGCGGTGCACTGACCTTGTTTTTGGCTACCGCGTTGGGGATTCCGGTGTCCACCACCCACACCATCACCGGGGCCATTGTGGGGGTTGGCTCCACCCAGCGCGCCAGCGCCGTGCGTTGGGGCGTGGCCGGTAACATCATTTGGGCTTGGGTGCTGACGATTCCGGCCAGCGCCTTTGTGGCTTCCATCGCCTACGCGATCAGCATGCAAATTTTCTAAGCGCAGGGCATGCGGCGCTCACGGCGCAGCACTCACTGGCTGATCAAGCGGGCTGCTTCGATCTGGAATTCAAAATACCGCTGAAAACTGAACACGATGCTGGACATCAGCACCGTGGTGCCCAGCAGCAATGACACGGCCACCGCCATCACGGTCAGCCAATGGGTTTGCCCGGCACTGGCCTGGGCATCGGCCTGCGGATTGAATTGCGCATTCCATTGCTCGGGCGACTTCAAACCATAAATGATGGCATTCAAGGCACAAGCGGCCACCGTGAAGCCGATGAAGGGGATCAGCACCCAGCTCAGCACATCGTCCTGCCCCAAGGTCAGGGCGCGTTCCATGCCATACGCGCCCAGTGCCGTGGGCAGGGGCAGCAGCCAGGCCCAAATGTCTCGCCAACCAAACAAATAAATGCGATGCAGGCCCAGGGGACCGCCCAAAAAGGTCAGCCACGCGGCCAGGGTTTTGTTTTTCATAGGCCCCGATTATTCAGGACTTTCAATTTGAGGCGCTTGGTGCTGGGCCCAGCCCAAGGGTTTTTCCATCAGCACAATGTCCAGCCAACGGTCAAATTTCCAGCCGCAAGCGGCGATCGTGCCGACCGAGGTGAAGCCCAGCGCACGGTGCAGGCCGATGGACGCGGCATTGGCCGAGTCGCCAATCACCGCGATCAGTTTGCGCACACCGGCCTGCTGCGCGCGGGCGCTCAATTCGGCCAGCAAAGCGCGTCCCAAGCCCCGGCGGTGGGCGGCCGTAGCCATGTAAATCGAGTCTTCGGCCGAGAAGCGGTAAGCCGGTCGGGGTTTGAACCAGTTGCAATAAGCAAAGCCCAGCACCTGGCCATTTTCCTCGGCCACCAGGTAGGGCAAGCCTTTGGCCAGCACGTCCGCGCGGCGCTGGGCCATTTCTTCAGCAGAAGGGGGTTCGATCTCGAAGGTGCCGGTGCCGTGCAGCACATGCTCACGGTAAATCGCCGCAATGGCCGGGATGTCTTGCGCGGTGCTGGGACGGATCAGTGGCATGCTGGGCAATCTGGGGGTTATAATCAAAGGCTTTTCAGTGTGTCACTGGCCGGGTGGCCAGTTGCGTGTCTCAAACGCTGAGAGAATTTTATAGATGCCTGCGTTGCAAGTGTCTGTTCCACCCTAGGATAAATCATGGTTGTTATTCGTCTTTCCCGTGGCGGCTCCAAAGCCCGTCCATTTTTCAACATCGTCGTGGCTGACAAGCGCGTCCGCCGTGACGGTCGCTTCTTGGAGCGTATCGGCTTCTACAACCCCACTGCTTCGGGTCAAGAAGAAGGTTTGCGCATTGCCCAAGACCGCTTGACTTACTGGCGCGGTGTGGGCGCACAACCATCGCCCACCGTGGAGCGTTTGGTTCGCCAAGCTGCTGCCAAGGCAGCCTGATCGCCTCGATCACGGCCATGCTCCCCGCGCTGGATCCGGCCGAATTGCCGGCTGACGCTGTTGAAGTGGGGCGCATTGCCGATGCCTGGGGTATCAAAGGCTGGTTCAAGGTCTTGCCCCACAGCGCCTCACCCGAGGCGCTTTTTTCTTCCAAACGTTGGTATTTGTTGGCGCCCGACCGGCCCATTAAGGCGGTCACGCCTTGGCTCGGCGCGTTGCTGCTGAAAATCAAAGAAGCCAAAGACCACTCCGACTCGGTCGTGGCCACCAGCGTCGATGTGCCCGACCGCAACGCGGCCGAGGCCCTGCGCGGTGCGCGTGTGTTTGTGCCACGCTCCAGCTTTCCCACGGCCGCCGAGAACGAGTATTACTGGGTCGACCTGATCGGCTTGGATGTGGTCAACCGCGAAGGCGAGGCCATGGGCCAAGTCAAAGACTTGCTCTCAACCGGCCCGCAAACCGTGTTGGTGTTGGGCTACCTGGACGCGACAGGCAAAGAAGCCGAGCGCATGATCCCGTTTGTTTCCGCCTATGTCGATGCCGTGGATGTGCCCGGTCGCCGCATCACGGTCGACTGGCAAGCCGACTACTGAGCCTGTGTTTGCGCGCGCCGTGACCGAGCCTCAGGCCCCACCCCATGCGTTTTGACATCATCACCCTGTTTCCTGAGCTGTTCGCGCCGCTCATGACCAGCGGCATCACGCGCCGTGCCTACGAAAGTGGGGCGGTGCAGGTGCAGTTTTGGAATCCGCGTGATCACGCCCAGGGCACTTACCGCCGGGTCGACGACCGACCGTTCGGCGGTGGCCCGGGCATGGTCATGCTGGCCGAACCCCTGCTGGCCTGCCTGAAGGCGATACGCGCCAGCCGAGGCGATGCGCCGCCAGACCAGGCCCCGGTGGTGATGTTTTCGCCCACAGGCACGGTGTTGAACCACGCGGCGGTGGCCACCTGGTCGGGCAGCGCGGGGGCCGTGTTGCTGTGTGGCCGTTATGAGGGTGTGGACCAGCGCTTCATTGACCGCTACGTGGACCACCACATCAGCCTGGGTGACTTTGTCTTGTCGGGCGGCGAAATCGCGGCCATGGCCTTGCTGGACGCGGTGGCGCGTTTGCAGCCCGGCGTGCTGAACGACGAGGGCAGCCACCAGTTCGACAGCTTCAACCCCGCGCTCGATGGTCTGCTCGACTGCCCGCATTACACCCGCCCGGAAGTCTGGGAAGGCGAGGCCGTGCCCGAGGCCTTGTTGTCGGGTCACCATGCCCACATTGCCCAGTGGCGGCGCGAACAAAGCCTGCGCTGGAGCGCTCGTTTGCGCCCTGAATTGATCGCGCAAGCCCGAAGCCAAGGCCTGTTGTCGCCCCAGGATGAAGCTTTTCTAAAGACCGAACCCGCAGAAAGCCACAAACCGGTGGCTTAAACAGCTATAATGGAGGGCTTTTCGATCCTCTGTCCGCCGCGGTCATCTGTACTTTGAACCCGTTTCAAGCAGTTGCCGCCCCTAGCGTAGCGAGAACATGATCGGTGGAGAGTGACTATGAATTTGATTCAAACCCTGGAGCAAGAAGAAATTGCTCGTCTGAACAAGACCATCCCTGAGTTTGCCCCTGGCGACACGGTCATCGTGAGCGTCAATGTGGTGGAAGGTACACGCAAGCGTGTGCAGGCCTACGAAGGTGTGGTGATTGCCAAGCGCAACCGTGGCCTGAACAGCGGCTTCACCGTGCGCAAAATCTCGAACGGCGAAGGTGTGGAGCGCACGTTCCAAACTTACAGCCCGTTGATCGCCAGCATTGAAGTCAAACGCCGTGGCGATGTGCGCCGCGCCAAGTTGTACTATTTGCGCGACCGCAGCGGCAAGTCGGCGCGTATCAAAGAAAAGCTGCCTCAGCGTGCAGCCAAAGTGGTCAAAGCGGCTTAAAGTCTGCGCCCCCAAAAAACCGCCCGGTGCAAACCAGGCGGTTTTTTTTCGCCTGAATTTGCAGTGGTTGAATCGAGCTGAGTTGAGCAGAGTTGAGTTGAGCTGAGCTGAAGGTCGTGGGACTGGCGCACAGAAAAAAGCCCTGCACACGCTGACGCGCGGGCAGGGCTGACGGTCCAGAAGTGGATCGATTTGATTGCAGTCTTAGCCGCGTGTGATTTTCAGCACTTTGGCGCCGGGGTTGCGCTTGGGGGCACCGTGACCGCCAGGGGTGTGGGGCTTGAAGCCGCCAGCGCCCACAGGCTTGGGGCCGCGTGCAAACTTGTCGCCAGGGCCGCTGCGGCCAGGCCGGCTGTCGCCGCGTGATTCGAAGCGACCTTCCGAGCGACCTTCAGGACGGCCTTCAAAGCGCCCTTCAAAGCGACCGCCTTCTTGGCGCGGTGCGCCACCGAAGCGGTTTTCACCTCGATTCTCAAAACGACCGGCTTCAGGGCGTTGTTCAAAACGCACGTCACCACGGCCATCTTTGCGCGCATCGAAGCGGGGTTCAAATCGGGGTTCAGAACGCTGCTCAAAGCGAGGTGTGGGACGACCCTCGAACCGGTCGCCGCCACCAAAACCGCCACCGAAGCCACCACCACCAAAGCCACCGCCACCGAAACTGCGGTTGCCTTGTGGGCGACCGCGTGGGGCGCCACGGTCATTGCGGTCATAGTTGCGGTCGCCGCCAGGGCGGCCACCGGCCATGCGGGTGTCTGGGAAGCGTTGTTTGGGCTCCAGGCCTTCAACCACTTCGGCCTTGAACGGCTGGCGTGTGTAGGACTCGATGTCCATGATCTTGCGGCGATCACGCGCTTCGGCAAAGGTCACGGCCAGACCATCGCGGCCGGCGCGGCCGGTACGGCCAATGCGGTGGGTGTAGTCTTCCGATTTCATCGGCAGACCGAAGTTGAACACGTGCGTGATGGTGGGCACGTCAATGCCGCGCGCAGCCACGTCGGTGGCCACCAAAATCTGCACCTGGCCGTTACGCAACGCCATCAAGCGGCGGTTGCGCAGGCCTTGGCTCAAAGCACCGTGCAAAGCCACGGCCGAGAAGCCGTCTTGCTGCAAGTCGGTGGCCAGGCCATCGCATTCGATTTGCGTGCTGGCAAACACGATGGCTTGATCGATCGAGGCGTCGCGTAACCAGTGGTCGAGCAACTTGCGCTTGTGCTGTGCGTTGTCGGCCCAGTACAGGCTTTGCTTGATGTTGGTGTGCTTTTCAGACGGTGAATCGATCTGGATTTTTTGCACCGAGGAACCGCCGTCGTGCATGACGCGCATGGCCAGTTGCTGTATGCGTGGCGCAAAGGTGGCGCTGAACATCATGGTTTGCTGGCGTTGCAAAGTCATCTCGTTGATGTCGGCCAAGTCGTCCGAGAAACCCAGGTCGAGCATGCGGTCGGCTTCGTCCACCACCAAGAACTTGACCTTGTCCAGCTTGATTTGCATCGAGCGTTGCAGGTCCAGCAAACGGCCGGGCGTGGCCACCACCAGATTGGCGTTTTGCAGTTTGGCAATTTGCAATTGGTAAGGAATGCCGCCCACCACGTTGGCGATGCGCAAGCCACGGCAGTGCTTCACCAATTCGATCGCGTCATGCGCCACTTGTTGCGCTAATTCGCGCGTGGGGCAGACGATCAAAGCGCCGGGGGTGGGGGCTTTGAAGTTGCGTGGGTTGGTCGGGTCTTTGCGCTTGCTGCGCTTGGGTGCGGGTTCGCCTTTGGCGGCGGCCTCGGCGCAAGCGGCTTCAAATTGCGCACGCTCTTCGGCTTCTTCGGCCGCTTGTTCTTGGATCAAGGTGTGCAACACCGGCAGCAAAAACGCAGCGGTCTTGCCAGAGCCAGTTTGGCTGGACACCATCAAGTCCACATACTGCTGGCCTTTGGCCTGAGTCTGAGAGGACATGGCCAAAGGAATGGCGCGGCTTTGCACGGCCGTGGGTTGGGTGTAACCCAGATCGGCCACGGCTTGGACCAATTCAGGGGCCAAGCCCAAGGTGACAAAACCGTTGGGGACGGCGGCTTCAATGGAAATGTTTTCGGCAGGCGACAAGTCGTCCTGCACGGCAATCGTGTCAGTCATAGTGTGTTCTCTTGCACGACGGCCCGCAAAGGCTGCGGGTGGCGCCGTTCAGTGGTTGTTAAAAAACATCAACCATCAAACGGTGCTCAGTGCTGTGTACGGAAGGTGAAAAACCTTCCCAGACGAGTGACTCTTTAGTGAGTCAAGGCATGAAGGGAGATGCAAGTCACGCGGAATAATTTCTGCGCAGCCTCGAATTATGGCACAGATTTTCCATTTGGATACGGGTTTTCCCTGAAATTCCAAAAAAACGCTGTGCCGAGCGCTTTAGCTCAGGCGAATGAACTGTTCGCGGTAGTGAATCAGCTCATCGATCGACTCATGCACATCGGCCAGTGCGGTGTGGCGTTGTTTCTTTTTGAAGCTGCTGAAGACCTCAGGCCGCCAGCGCCGCGACAACTCTTTGAGGGTGCTCACATCCAGATTGCGGTAGTGGAAATACGCCTCCAACTTGGGCATGTACTTGACCAAAAACCGGCGGTCCTGGCTGATGGTGTTGCCACACAAGGGCGAGGCGCTTTTGGGCACGTATTTGCGCAAGAAGCCCACGATCAGCTCCTGCGCTTCCAACTCGGTCACGGTAGAGGCTTTGACCTTGTCGATCAAACCGCTCTTGCCGTGCGTGCCCCGGTTCCAGGCGTCCATTTTGCCCAGCAGTTCATCGCTTTGGTGAATCACCAACACCGGGCCTTCGATGCGCACCGTCAAATGCGCGTCGGTGACGATGACCGCAATTTCTAGCAAACGCTCTTTTTCGGGGTCCAGGCCGGTCATTTCGCAATCGATCCAGACCAGGTTTTGGTCCGACTTGGGCAATTTGGGGGCAACCGGGGGCGCGGGGGCAGGGGATGTCAATGTGTTCTCAGGCATACGCGAATTGTCGCCGAACAAAGCTCTACACTTGGGCCCCATGAATCCGTCTTTCAATCTCTCCCTCTTGCTGGCGCTGGCGCTGCTGGTGAATGTATTGCTGAAGTTCTGGCTGAACACCCGCCAAGTGCGTTCTGTGGCCACCCACCGCGCCGCTGTGCCCTTGGCTTTTGCAGGCACCTTGCGTCTGGCCGATCACCAAAAAGCCGCCGATTACACCTTGGCCAAAATCCGAGTCTCGCAACTGGACATCGCCATCGATGCCGCCTGTCTTTTGGGCTGGACCTTGCTCGGCGGCCTCGACGCCTTGAACAGCCTGTTGCTTGCCTGGCTGGAGCCAGGTATGACCCAACAAATTGCTTTGGTGTTGGGCTTCTCCTTGATCTCTGGTTTGATCGGTCTGCCTTTGTCCTTGTACCAAACCTTTGTGGTCGAGGCGCGTTTTGGCTTCAACAAAATGACCTGGGGTTTGTGGTTCAGCGATGCGCTCAAAGGCCTGGTGCTGGGCTTGGCCTTGGGCGTGCCCATGGTGTGGCTGGTGCTGTGGTTGATGCAAGCCGGTGGCGCGCAATGGTGGCTGTGGGCCTGGGCCGCGTTTGTGACCTTTCAGTTGTTCATCATGGCCATCGCCCCAAATGTCATCATGCCCTTGTTCAACAAATTCACGCCTTTGGAGGACGAATCGCTCAAAGTCCGTGTGAACGCGTTGATGCAGCGCGCAGGCTTCACCGCCAAAGGGTTTTTTGTGATGGACGGCAGCCGCCGCTCGTCTCACTCGAATGCTTTTTTTACCGGTTTTGGCGCCAGCAAACGGGTGGTCTTTTTTGACACCTTGCTGAGGCAACTTCAGCCGGCCGAAATGGAGGCTGTGCTGGCGCATGAGCTGGGTCATTTCAAGCACCGTCACATTGTCAAAATGATGGTCACCAGTTTTACCTTGACCTTGGTCGGACTGGCCTTGCTGGGTTGGCTCATGCAGCAGGTCTGGTTTTACACCGGGCTGGGCGTGCTACCGAGCTTCAGTGGCGAAAACAACGCGCTGGCGCTGGTCTTGTTTTTGTTGGTGACACCTGTGTTCACGTTTTTCTTGGCCCCCCTGTCTTCATGGCGCTCACGCCAGCAAGAGTTTGAAGCCGATGCCTATGCCTGCACCCAGGCCCAGGGCGCTGACCTGGCTTCGGCCCTGCTCAAGTTGTACCAAGACAATGCCTCCACCCTGACGCCGGATGCGTGGTACGTCAAGTTCTACTACTCCCACCCGCCGGCCAGTGTGCGCTTGGCACGGATGCAGGCCGCCGCATGACCCGCACCGTGCCCGCCGCCACTCCCCCCGTGGTCCTTCAACCTGTTGCGTTGAAACCCACGCAAATTGTCAGTGCGCTCAGCAGCATCCCGGGCTGGGTGCTGTCGGGCGATGGCGCTGATGTGTGCATCGAAAAATCCTGGACCTTTCCCCACCTGCAAGCGGCCATGGCCTTTGCCAACGCTGTCGCCTGGATCGCCGAGCAACTCAATCACCATCCTGAATTGGTGGTGAGCTACCGCCGTTGCACGGTGCGCTGGCAAACCCATGATGTGCAAGGCCTGAGCAGCCTCGACTTTGCTGCCGCCCAGGCACTGGAAAAACAGCTGTTCCCCGCACCGGACATCGCATGAAGCGCACCCCCACCAAAGTCGCCAAAGCCCAGGCCTTGACCGACGGGGCCGCGCTCAACACAGGTTTGGTGGTCGCCTCGCATGGTCGGCATTGTGTGGTCGAAACGCCTGATGGGCAACGCGTCATTTGCCATCCGCGCGGCAAAAAAAGCCAGTCGGTCGTCGGCGACCGGGTGCGCTGGCTTGCCGCCACCGACGAAGGCACCATCGAGCAAGTGGAACCGCGCCGGAATCTGTTTTACCGGCAAGACGAAGTTCGCACCAAGTCGTTTGCGGCCAACTTGGACCAGGTGCTGATCTTGATTGCCGCCGAGCCTGAGTTTTCTGAAACCCAGCTCACGCGCGCCTTGATTGCCGCCGAGGCCGAACAGATCCGACCGGTCATTGCCTTGAACAAATGTGATTTGGGCGCGTTGTTTGAATCGGCCTGGCAGCGCCTGGCCCCTTACCGCGCCATGGGCTACGCCGTGGTTCCGCTCAGCCTCAAAGAGGCGCAGCAGCAGGCCGACCATCCCAATCATCATCGCCCTTTGTCGCCCTTGGCCGCAGAGGGCCAAGCGCAATTGCTGCAATTGCTCAGCGGCCAAACGACCTTGGTGCTGGGGCCATCCGGCTCGGGCAAAAGCACGCTGATCAACTCGCTGGTGCCCGGCGCGCAGGTGGTGACCGGTGAAATTTCGCAAGCCCTCAACTCGGGAAAGCACACCACCACCACCACCACCTGGTATTGGGTCGACAGTTTGGCCAAAGTCAATGACAAAGCCAATGCCACCCCGCAGCGCACGGCGTTGATTGACTCGCCTGGTTTTCAAGAGTTTGGTTTGCACCACATTGGCTCAGCGCAATTGGCGCAGTTGATGCCGGACATCAAAGCGCACGCCACCGCATGCCGGTTTTACAACTGCACCCATTTGCACGAACCCGGCTGCAATGTGCTGGCGCAGGTCGAAACCGAAACCACGCCCGGGACCATCAGCGCCCGGCGCCATCGTATTTACCACCAGCTGTTCGACGAATTGGGTCAGCAGCGCTGGTGAATGGGTGTCACCCCAACACGTTGGCCAGCGTCAGCAAAGCCACAAACACCAGCCACATCACCACCGTGCGCCAGACCAGGCCAACCACCTGCGCAAAGTGACCCAACTCGGGCACGCGGCCAGGGGTGCTGCCGCTGCCAGCCAGGTCATCGGCCGCGTCCAACTCCGCGTCCAGCGCGCTGGCGGGTTTGAGGGCGGCACCGCCGAGCTGAATGTGGATGGCGCCCGCCGTGGCCGCCAAGATCACACCGTTGTTGTCGTTGGGGAATTTTTGCGCATGGTGGCGCCAACCGTCCATCGCGTCTTCAAAACTACCGACAATCGCAAACCCCAGCGCCGTAGCGCGCGCCGGCAGCCAGTCGGCCCATTGCCAGGCCTGCGCCGTGACTTGCGTGAGCGACTCGCTGAACAGCTGGCCATCGGTTCGGGGGGCACGGCTGTCTGCCCAAAAACGCGAAGTGAACTCGGCCACGCGGTAAACCACCGCCCCCACGGGCCCGAGTCCCACCACGGACAGCAAGGCATACCAAAAGAACACGCCAAACACATGGCGGTGCGCATCGATCACAGAATGCTCAATCACATGCCGAACAATCTCGCTCCGCGGCAAGGCGCTGGCGTCCACTTGCTGCCATTGGGCGAGCAGTTCACGCGCCAAGGTTTCGTTGCCTTCTTCTAAGGCATCGCGAATGTCAGTGAAATGGTGGCTGAATTGTCTGAAACCCAAGGTGGCGTAAAGCAGCGCCACATTCCAGGCCACGGCAAAGACCCAACCCAGTGTCAATGCCAAAAGCCAATGCACGGCCAACACCAGCAGCGCCGGCACCCCCACGGTGATGGACCAAGCCAACCAAGCCTGGGGGGCTTGCCCGGCGTCCACATAACGCGGCACCCAAGACGCCCATTGCCGCAGGCTGTCGTGCAAAAAGTGCCGACCCGACATCGGGCGCACTTGCTCAATCACCAAGGCCAAGAAGATGGAAAAAAAGCTCATGCGCGCATCATAAAGCGCACGGCCCCAGGCCGGCCGGCACTCAGGCCGCTAAAAATCGGTAAAAGTTGCGCAGCATGCCGGCCGTGGCGCCCCAGATAAAGCGCTCCACGACTTCAGCCTGTCCTTGGCTTGAAAGTCGGGGTTCTGCGTAGGGCATCGAGAACCATTGCCGCGTCATCCCATTGGCCTCAAAGTGGTGCCGACGGTGGTTCGCGGGGTTCATTAAAAAAACCAGCGGCACCTCAAACACATCGGCCACTTCGTCGGCGCTGGGGTTCAACTCCAGCTCAGGGGACACCAGTGCCACCACGGGCGTCACGTGGTAGGCCGTGCCGGTCAGGTACACGGGTAATTCGCCCAACACCTGCACATGGCGGGGGTGCAAGCCCACTTCTTCGTTCGCCTCGCGCAGCGCCGCGGCTTGCAGATGGGCGTCTTGTGGGTCCAATTTGCCGCCCGGAAAAGCCACTTGGCCTGAATGCGTCTTCATGTGGGCCGCCCGTTGGGTGAGCAGCAGGTGGGGGGTTTGACGGTCCGGGCCGCGCATCACCAGGGCGATCAACACGGCCGCCTGCTGCGGCTTTCGTTCAGAAAAGATGGGCTCGCGGACCACCTCGGGCGTCCAAATGGGCGGGTTGTCAAACCGTGCCTGCAAAACTTGCGGCGTCAGTTGCGCCGGCGCAATGGCGGGCAAATGGTCATCAACTCCCACCACAGGCACCAGGCGAGGGTCAAAGTGGGGGAGCTTGGACAACGGGACGTGCGACATAGCCACCGACGATAGCAGGACCGAGGCCGGCCGGTGCGGGGGGAGCGTCACCCCGGGGTCAGGGCTTTTGGGCTTGAGGGCATTGAATTTGAATGCGCTCATGCGCGGTGCCGTTGTGCCCCAAGCGCAGCGCCGTCAGGCAGCCACCCCACACGCAGCCGGTGTCCAAACCGATCACGTCGGTGCGGCCCAACCAGCCCAAGGTGGACCAATGCCCAAAGGCCACCGTGTCTTGCGCCGTGCGCCGACCCGGGACATCAAACCAAGGCATGAAGCCCTCGGGCGCAGCGCCCGCACCCTCTTTGCTGTCGAATTCCATCACCCCTTGCGCAGAACAAAAGCGCAAACGCGTCAAGGCGTTGACCACCACCCGGAGGCGCTCCGCGCCTTGCAGATCATCGCGCCAATGGTCGGGGGTGTTGCCATACATGGCATGCAAAAACGCACCGCATTGCGGGCTGCGCAACACGCCCCTCACTTCTTCGGCCAGGGCCAGGGTTTGCTCGGCGCTCCAGCTCGGCAGCACGCCCGCATGCACCATCAAAATGCCATGGGCCGACAGCGCCAAAGGTTGTTGGCGCAGCCAATCGAGCAGGGCCGGGGCGTCAGGGGCTGCAATCACCTGAGCCAAGGTGTCGCGTTGGCCGGCCGGGCGCACGCCATGCGCGACGGCCAGCAAATGCAAATCGTGGTTGCCCAGCACGCAATGGGCGCTGTGGCCCAACGACATCAAGCGGCGCAAGGTGCCCACAGAATCCGGCCCCCGATTCACCAGATCACCCAGAACATACAGGGTGTCACGGCTGGCTGAAAAATCAATTTCAGCCAACAGTTGGCCGAACGAGGCGTTGCAGCCTTGGATATCGCCCACCAAATAAAACGCCACGGACCGGCTCCCAAAAAAGGTTTAGGGCTGAATTGTCCTCCACCAGCCCATTGGCCTCGCGGCACAATAGGGCCTATGGATTTTTTGCTGATTGCATTTCTGACCCTGCTCAATGGCGTCTTTGCCATGTCCGAGCTGGCGCTGGCCGCCAGTCGCAAAGCCCGTTTGGCGGCGATGGAAGAGGCGGGTGACAAAGGCGCCGCCGCCGCTTTGTTGTTGCTGGAAAAACCCACGCAGTTCTTGTCCACCGTGCAAGTGGGCATCACCTCCATCGGCGTGCTGAACGGCATTGTGGGTGAAGCCGCTTTCAGCAGCAGCGTGGCCAGTGCCTTGGAGGCTTGGGGCATGGCCCCGGCCGGGGCGGCCATCGCGGCCACCGCCCTGGTGGTGACTGCCATTACCTTCACCACCATTATTTTCGGCGAGTTGGTGCCTAAGCGCATTGGCCAGTTGCACCCGGAGGCCACGGCCCGTTTGGTGGCGCGGCCCATGACCTGGTTGGCCAGAGCCGCCAGGCCGTTTGTCAGCTTGTTGTCGCTCACCACGCAAAATGTGCTCAAACTCATGCGCATTGACACCACGGGCAACCGCGCCGTAACCGAAGAAGAAATCACCGCCAGCCTCGAAGAAGGGGTGGATGCCGGACTGATTGAAGAACACGAGCACCAAATGGTTCGCAATGTGTTTCATTTGGACGACCGCTTGCTGGCCTCGTTGATGATTCCCCGCTCGGACATTCGATGGCTCGACGTCAGCCTGACCCCCGCCGAGTCTTTGCAAATCGCCAGTGGTCAAAACGGCGGGGTGGGGCACTCGTGGTATCCGGTGTGCCGCGGCGGCCTCGACCATGTGGTGGGTCTGATCAGTGTGGCCAAGCTCTTGAGTTTGCCTTTGGAAAGCACCGACACCTTGGAGCCCCATATTCATCCCGCCACTTTTGTCCCTGAAACCCTCAGTGGCATGGAATTGCTTGAGCAACTGCGTGATCGGTCTGGCCGCATGGTGTTGGTGGTGGACGAATATGGCGTGGTGCAAGGACTGCTCACGCCGCGTGACTTGCTCGAAGCCATTACCGGTGAGCTGCAACCGCTGGCGCAGGTGGACGCTTGGGCGACTGAGCAACCTGATGGTTCTTGGTTATTGGATGGTTTGATGCCCATCAATGAACTTAAATCTAGGCTGGACATCAAACAACTGCCGGGCGAAGAGCGCGGGATTTACAACACGCTGGCCGGACTCATATTGGCGCAATTAGGGCATTTACCGCATATTCAAGAGCGTATTCGTTGTGATGAATGGTTATTTACCGTGACGCAAATGGAGGGTCGCCGGATTGATAAAGTGAATGCCCACCGAGCACATTAATATGATTCTGCCGAAAGTTATATTTTTCGAAAAAACGGTTACTCGGTTGATAATTGATTCTCAATGGGTGTATTATCCGGGGCTTAATCATTTTTTTACGAAGCTAAATCATGACCACTTCCTACAAAGACCTGCTGCAACAACGCGAAGCCTTGGAAAAAGCCATTGCCGACGCCCGTCACCGTGAAGTCGCTGACGCCGTTCGTCAAACACGTGAATTGGTCGCTGAATATGGTTTGACTGTGCAAGACGTATTTCCATCGGGTCGCTCGGCCAAAGCCGCCGGTTCTAAAGCCAGCGCCAAAGTCGCGCCTAAATACCGCGATCCCGCCACGGGTCAAACTTGGACCGGCCGCGGTAAAGCGCCTAAATGGATTGAAGGCAAAGACCGCGCTGCATTTACCATCGCTTGATGGTTGCCTGCCGTTTCTGACGGCTTGAATTCAAACCACCTTTTGAACCCCTGCCGGCCTCGCCTGTGCAGGGGTTTTTCGTTGGTGACGGTTTGTCTTCGAATGAGGTAAAATGGATTCAGAGAGACACCGATTTCATGCCAGAACTCCAAGCCGTCGCGCCCAATTTATCCAGCCCTGCTGAAACAGAGGCGCCTGAGTCTGCACTCACAGGCAAATGGTTTTTGGCCTATACCAAACCGCGTTTTGAAAGCGTGGCGCAAGTCAACCTGCAGCAGCAAGGTTTTGACGTGTACTTGCCCATGTACAAAAAATTCAAAAAATCCGAGACCGGCTCCATCAGCGTGTTTGAGCCGATGTTTCCGCGTTACATTTTTTTCCGGCCCTCCCGGCCAACCCAAAGCATTGCCACCGTGCGCTCAACCAAGGGCGTCAACAACTTGGTGCGCTTTGGTTTTGAACCCGCTGCGCTGCCTGAAGATACGTTGCAAATGATTCGTCAAATCGAGCAAACCCGCAACCAAGTCAGTGTGCAAGACGCGAGCCCTTTTAAAGCTGGGCAAAGTGTGCGTTTGAAACACACCGCCTTGAACAACCTGCAGGGTTTGGTGCAAAGTGTCGGCAGCAAACGCATCGAGGTACTTTTGGAAATCATGGGACGTCCCACAGTGGTTCAGGTCGAGCATCACCAACTTGAGGTGGATGAAGTTTGAAAAGTTCAGACAAGCCGACCGTCCTGCCCCAGCACATTGCCATCATCATGGACGGCAATCGGCGCTGGGCCAAAAAGCGCTTCATGCCTACCGCCTTGGGCCATGCGGCGGGAGCCAAGCGCGTGAAAGAAATAGTCAAAGCCTGCACCGAACTGGGCATCCCCTATCTCAGCGTGTTTGCCTTCAGCACTGAAAATTGGAAGCGCCCTGCCGACGAAGTGACTGGCCTGATGGGCCTGTTCATGACCTATTTGCAAAATGAAATCGACAACATGAACGCCAACGGCGTGCGCCTAAAAATTGTGGGCGACATACGTCGGTTCGATGACAAATTGCAATCGCTGATTGCCTCGGCGCAATCAGAAACTGCCAACAACACCAAAATCACCCTGACCGTGGCCGCCAATTACGGTGGCCGCTGGGACATGCTGCAAGCCGCACAGGCCTGGCAGCAAGCCAACCCCGGTCAAGATTTGCGTCAGCTGTCTGAAGAAGCCCTGGCGCCCTACCTGAGCAATGCCTTTGCTCCCGAAGTGGACTTGCTGATCCGCACCGGTGGCGAGTCCCGTATCAGCAACTTTATGCTCTGGCAATCGGCCTACGCTGAGTTGTTTTTTACCAACGATTTGTGGCCCGAGTTCGGTCAGGCCCGTCTGGAAGAAGCCATTGCCTGGTTTGGCCAACGCGACCGGCGTTTCGGTTCCTCGGCGCCACTCTGAGTCTGCCGGCCTCTGTTTTCACAGAAGTGAATTGGTTTTAACCCAAGGCCCAGAGCCTGGGGCCAAAAACTACCACGCCCACCACGAGCGCCGCCAGGCTGCAAATCAGCACCCCGGCAGCGGCCACGTCTTTCGCGTCGCGTGCCAGCTCGTGCCATTCGGGTTGAACCAAGTCCACGGACAACTCCAGTGCGGTGTTCAGCGCTTCGGCGCCCATCACCGCCCCAATGGCCAGAATGACGGCCAGCCATTCGTGGGCGTTGATTTGTAACCAGCTCCCCAAAATCATCACCAAGCAGCTCGCCAGCAGATGAATGCGGGCATTGGGCTGGCGCAACAGCACAGTCAAGCCGCGCAAGGCGTGGCCAAAAGAAGCCCTACGCGAGATGGAGCGGGCAGCAGAGTTTGGAGGGATCGGCGGCATCAAATCATTATGGTTGCAATTGGGTGGGCACAGCTGTTTAAGTACCAGGTGTTGTAGCGCCATTTGTCGAGAATTATGACAACTTTGTTAGGAAAATAAGGAGGTCCACAAGTTAGAATATAGGGCTTTAGAAACATGGCTGGCCATGATTTTCTCGCGGTAGCCTGCACGACACTTTAGTCGATTGGGTGGAAACCCTTCATTGCTCCGACCATTCCATGCAAATCAAATCTTCCCCCGGTCTAATTCTGTCCATCAACACGTTGTTGCTGTCTTGCTTTGCAATTTTCAGCTCCCACGCACAAGCGCAGTTTCCTGTGGCATGGCCCATGGCGGGGGCCGCGGCGGCAGCGGGCCCTGCGGCACCGGCGGGTTTGGCATTGCCTGCAGGCGTTATCGCACCCGTCATGACTCAGCGTCCTGAAGGTGTCGCGGTGATCGATACCCCGCGCACCCCCGCCCTGCGCCCAGTGAAATCGCCAACCCCCAGCCAGTTCCAGCGTTTTGTGCAAGACGCCACTGGCAAGCTCTTGCCCCATTACGGTGCTGAGTTGTTCGAAAATCCACAGGCTTACACCGCCGACAACGCCGCCGCCGCCCCGGCCGATTACACCTTGGGCGCGGGTGACGAGGTGCGCGTGCAAATTTGGGGTTCGATCGACTACACCGGTACGCACACGCTCGATCGCAACGGCCAAATCAGCCTGCCCAAAATCGGCACCATCGCTTTGGCCGGTACACAGGTCAAAGATTTGGAGTCCACCTTGCGCAAGCAGGTGGCCACGGTGTTCAACAACTTCAGTCTGAACGCCAACTTGGGCCGACTGCGCGGCATCACGGTGTATGTGGTGGGCCAAGCCCAGCAACCAGGCACTTACAACCTGAGCAGCTTGAGCACCCTGGTCAATGCCTTGTTTGCCAGCGGCGGCCCCACCGTCAACGGCAGCATGCGTCAAATTCAAATCAAGCGCGCAGGCAAAACCGTTACCACCTTTGACCTTTACGAATTCATTTCTAAGGGCGACAAAACCAAAGACGTGTCTCTGCAAGCCGGCGACGTCATCACCATCCCCCCTGCAGGCCCCCGCGTGGCCGTGACTGGCGCTTGGGACCATGCGGCCATTTATGAACTCGCGCCCTTGGCCAGCCCGTCCCGTCTGCAAGACATTTTGGCTCTGGGCGGCGGCCTGCCCAGTTTGGCCAGCACGCAACGGGCTTTGATTGAGCGCATCAGCCCGCAAGAAGCCACGCCCCGCAGTGTGCAAGACCTGGTCCTCAATGCCCAAGGCTTGAGTCAAGCGCTTAAGGACGGCGATGTGGTGACGCTGCTCCCCATCAGCCCCGCTTTTGCCAACGCAGTCACTTTGCAAGGTACGGTGGCCCAGCCCCTTCGTCACCCCTGGAAAGAGGGCGTCCGCGTGCAAGACATCATTCCCGATCGCGATGCTTTGATCACCCCCGATTACTACAAACGCAAAAACCAGTTGGTGCAAGTCATTGAGGGTGAAAAAGTCCTGAAAGACACCAAAGACGCTGGACGCGGTTTGTCTGACCGCGTTAGGTCTTTGGCCGATCAAATCAACTGGGACTACGCAGTTATTGAGCGCATGGATCCTATTCAGTTACGGCAATTGTTCATTCCTTTCAATTTGGGAAAAGCGGTGGTCAACAAAGACCCCGCCCACAACCTCCAACTGCAACCCGGCGATGTGATCACCATCATGAGCAGCACCGACCTGCGCCTGCCCGCCGAGCGTCAAACTCGCTTGGTGCGGATTGAGGGTGAAGTTGTGGCTCCTGGTGTCTACCAAGTTCAGGCCGGCGAGACCTTGCCTCAGTTGCTCAGCCGCATTGGCGGGCTGACTCCGCAAGCTTATTTGTTCGGTGCCGAATTCACCCGGGAAAACGTGCGTCGCCAACAGCAAGAAAATTTAGACAGAGTTGTGAGCCGCCTGGAGAACCAACTTTCCATTGCTGGTGCCACTCTGGCCGCCAACCTGACAGGCGAACGCGCCGCTCAAGCCAGTACGATTCAGGCGCAACAGCAAGCCCAAATGCAGGCGCAAATCAGCCGGCTCAAAACACTCAAGAGCAAAGGCCGCGTGGCTTTGGAACTGGAACCTACCTTTGATGCCAATGCGCCCTTGCCGCCGTTGCCCCTTGAAGACGGTGATGCTTTTTGGGTGCCCACCCTGCCGGCCTTCGTGGCGGCCGCTGGCAGTGTGAACAACGAAAACGCGATGATCTACAGGCCCGGCAAAACGGTCGGTGACGTGATCAAAGCAGCTGGCCTTACCGAAGACGCTGAACCCAGCGAAGCCTTTGTGCTGCGGGCCGACGGCTCCACCGTCTCGCGCCGAACCAGTGGCCTGTTCAGCAGTTTTGATGGCATCAAGATCATGCCCGGCGACACCGTGGTCATCCCGACCAAGGTGGACCGTGAAACAAACTACAACTCCATCGTCCGCGGCCTGCGCGACTGGACACAAATTTTCAGCAACTTGGGCATCGGTGCAGCTGCTATCAAGACACTGCGTAATTAACTCGCCATGCGCCTCACCCCCGCCCAAATCGATACCATCAAAAGCACAGCGCAAGCTGTTTTGGGGGAGGGTGCTCAGGTCACTTTGTTTGGCTCGCGGGTGGATGACCTGCAAAAAGGCGGCGACGTGGATTTGATGGTCGAGGTTGACCATGTGGTGACCGACCCAGCCCTCATGGCCGCCCGCGTGGCCAGCCAAGTCTCCCGTGCCATGCATGGGCGCAAGGTGGATGTTTTGCTCAAAGCGCCCAATTTGATGCAGCAACCCATTCACCGCATTGCCGAGCAAGAAGGTGTGCGGCTGTGACGCTCAGCCCAGCGCAACACGAGCGGCTGACTTTTTTGTGCCGGGTCACGCAAAAAGAAATTCACCATCTGCAAGACACCGATCGCAGACTCTTTGCGGACCTTTTTACGATTGAAGCCGCTCGGAAAATAGAAACCGATCCCATTCTGGCCGAGCGCCTGGATGCCTTTGTCAGCCGTTTCGGCCGGTTACAGGACAACCTAGGCGATAAATTCTTGCCTCAACTGCTGTCGGCTATGGCCGAAAAGTCCGGTGCGGCCATCGACAACCTGGACAAAGCGGAAAGACTGGGTTGGATCGATTCTGCAGAGACCGGGCTCGAAATCAGAAAACTTCGCAATCAGATGGTCCACGAATATATTGAAGATTTGGTCATATTGACCAGTGCACTTCAAACTGGCCACCAACATGTCTCCACCTTGGTCGCAGCAGGCCAAAGCATGATCGCGCAAGCCACACGGCTTCTTACGCCACCCCCTACCCAGTCCCCAACATGACCGAAACCCCCAATACCTTCTCAGAGCCAGAAGACGACGAGATCAGTCTTTTGGACCTACTCCAAACCATTGTCGACAATCTGCGTTTGCTGGTGCTAGGCCCTTTGGCAGTTGGCTTGCTGGCCCTGGGCATAAGTTTTGTTATTCCTCCCACTTTCACCGCTAAAACCCAGTTTTTGCCGCCTCAGCAGCAGCAAAGCGCTGCCGCCAGTATGCTGGCCAGTTTGGGCAGCTTAGGTGGATTGGCCGGCGCCGCCGCGGGCCTTAAAAACCCCGCAGACCAGTACGTGGCCTACATGAAAAGCGTCAGCTTGCAAGACGCCTTGATTGGGCGCTTTAAGTTGCAAGAACGTTACGATGCCAAAACCAAGATGGACACCCGCACCATCTTGAACAACAACGTGCGGATTGCCTCAGGCAAAGAAGGTTTGATCTCTGTAGAAGTGGACGACAAAGACCCTCAGTTTGCCGCCGACCTGGCCAACGCCCATGTGCAAGAGTTGGTCAAACTGCTGGGCAAAATGGCTGTGACCGAGGCCCAATACCGCCGCTTGTTTTTTGAAAAACAACTCAGTCAAGCCAAAGACAATTTAATTGCTGCCGAGGTCGCGCTCAAAGCCACGGGCATCTCCAGCAGTGTTCTAAAGTCCAACCCCGCCTCGGCTGTGGCCGCAGTGGCGGCACTCAAAGCGCAGGTGACGGCGCAAGAAGTCAAAGTGGGCGCCATGCGCGGCTACTTGGCCGAAACCGCGCCCGACTTTAAACAAGCCATGAACGAGTTGGCCAACCTGCGCAGTCAACTGGCGAAACAAGAAAAAGACGAACCCGGTAGTTCGGTCAATGCCGGCACAGTGGTAACAAAAGACTCGGGCGACTACGTCACCAAATACCGCGAATACAAATACCAAGAAACTTTGTTTGAACAGTTTTCAAAACAATTTGAAATCGCCAAGGTAGATGAATCCCGTGAAGGCGCGGTGATTCAGGTGCTGGATGTTGCCGAAGCCCCAGAACGCAAAACCAAACCTAAAAAGGCCCTCATCTCCATCATTGCTACTTTGGCCTCAGGCTTTGCGTTGCTGCTTTTTGTCTTCATCCGCCAAGCCTTGCGTCACGCTGGGCAAGACACCGAATCTGCCAAAAAGCTCGGCGCCCTCAAAACCTCATGGCGCAGAGCCTTGGGGCTAGCCTGATGGTCACTTCAGCTGACTCGGCAGTGCGGTTCAGCGGCCGCTGTTCTATTTTCTTGTTTATTCTTAGATAATCTTTTCATGAGCTTGCCGAGCCTGCCCGGCCTGCCACCAGCTGTCTACATCGCTGGGCTGGCGTCTTTTTTTGCAGTCTCCGTGCTCTTGGTGCTCACCAAACGCTGGCACGGATGGTTCTCTATGGACGGTCTTTCAGGTGTGCAAAAAATGCACTTGGTAATCCTCCCCTTTTGCAGGGGGCGCAGAAGTAGAAACGTTACGTGGCCCTGACCACCCGATTCCTAAGCCGCAAGATGGAAGAGTACGAAGCACTGAAGTTAGATATCGAGGCGCTCAAGTCTGAAGTCGATGCCCCAGTGCAAGACAAAACACAAAAAGCATGATCCAAGTCACCCCCGTCATCCTCTGCGGCGGCTCCGGCACACGTTTGTGGCCACTGTCGCGCACCGGTTTCCCCAAGCAGTTCCTTTGCCTAACGGGCAACGAGAGCCTGTTTCAGCAAGCCGCACGAAGGCTGGCCGCTTTGGGCAACGACAGCATTCACGTCGCACCCCCCGTCATCGTCAGCGGCGAGGACCACCGCTTTTTGGCATCGGAGCAACTGCGCGAAGTGGGCATTGCACTGGGCACTGCCTTACTTGAGCCCGTGGGCCGCAACACCGCCCCGGCCCTGACCTTGACCGCCTTGGCCGCTATGCAAAACGGCCAAGACCCCGTGCTGGTCGTCACCCCTGCAGACCAAACCATTGCCCATCCAGCTGCATTTACCGCCGCCGTGCAACAAGCCATCGCCCAAGCCGCCCAAGGCGATATCGTCATTTTGGGCGTCACCCCCGACAAACCCGAAACCGGATACGGCTACATCCGCACTGATCTAGGTAGGAGCGCACCCCCGTGCGCGAATGTCTTGAATGTCGCTGCCTTCGTCGAAAAACCCAACCAAGCCACAGCCGAGGCCTACCTCAAAGAAGGCGGCTACTTCTGGAACGCAGGCATGTTCGTGCTCCGGGCATCGGTCTGGCTCAAGGCCCTGCAAACCTTCCGCCCCGACATCGCCCAAGCCTGCCAAACCGCCTGGACCGCTAAAAAGCAAGACGCACAATTCATCCGCCCCGGCAAAGCAGAATTTGCCGCCATCCCCGCAGAGTCTGTGGACTACGCCGTCATGGAGCACTGCCCCGGCAGCGCATTTCCCATCCAGATGGTGCCGCTGGACGCTGGCTGGTCTGACCTGGGCGCTTGGGACGCAGTCTGGAACGTGCTGCCCAAAGACGCCCAAGGCAACGCCCATGTGGGCGACGTGCTGACCACCGACAGCCACAACACCTTGGTGCATGCCAGCAACCGCCTGGTCAGCCTGGTGGGGGTGAGCGACCTCATTGTGGTCGAGACCCCCGACGCCGTGCTGGTGGCCGACAAAAACCGCAGCCAAGACGTCAAGCACATCGTTGCCCAACTGCAAGCGACCAAGCGCGAAGAACAAACCCTGCACCGCAAAGTGCACCGCCCATGGGGCTGGTACGACAGCATCGACGAAGGCGGCCGCTTCAAGGTCAAGCGCATCCAGGTCAAGCCTAAGGCCAGCCTCAGCCTGCAAAAACATCATCACCGCGCAGAGCACTGGATCGTCGTCAAAGGCACAGCCGAAATCACCAACGGCGACAAAGTGCTCACCCTGACCGAAAACCAATCCACCTACATCCCCTTGGGCGAAGTGCACCGCCTGACCAACCCCGACAGCATCCCACTCGAAATCATTGAAGTGCAGACCGGCAGCTACCTGGGTGAAGACGACATCGTGCGATTTGAAGACAACTATGGACGTAATTGAATGACAAAAAAAATGGATTCGAAAGTTGCTCTCATAACTGGAATTACAGGTCAAGATGGATCTTATCTTGCAGAGTTCTTGCTTGAAAAAGGTTATGTCGTTCACGGCATTAAGCGCCGAGCGTCAAGTTTCAATACGGCACGCATAGACCACATATATCAAGATTCTCACGTTGATAATGCGAAATTTAAACTTCATTACGGTGACTTGAGTGATACCAGTAATTTGGTACGTATTATCCAAGAAACACAGCCAGACGAAATCTATAACTTAGGTGCCCAGAGTCATGTAGCTGTGAGTTTTGAGAGTCCTGAATACACTGCAGATGTAGATGGCATTGGTACTTTACGTATGCTAGAAGCAATTCGTATTCTGGGGCTTGAGAAAAAAACTCGATTTTATCAAGCATCTACATCAGAGCTTTATGGCCTAGTCCAAGAAACACCACAGACAGAAACTACGCCTTTTTACCCACGCAGTCCTTATGCGGTTGCAAAACTATATGCATATTGGATCGTTGTAAACTATAGGGAGGCTTATGGAGTTTATGCTTGCAATGGTATTTTGTTTAATCACGAAAGCCCTCGTCGTGGTGAAACTTTCGTTACTCGAAAAATAACCAGGGGTCTCTGCAATATAGCTCAAGGGTTAGAGCCGTGCTTGTACATGGGCAATCTTGATTCTCTTCGTGACTGGGGTCATGCAAAAGATTACGTACGAATGCAGTGGCTTATGTTGCAGCAAGAACTGCCTGAAGATTTCGTTATTGCTACTGGTGTCCAGTACAGTGTTCGTCAATTCATTGAGATGTCGGCTAAAAAACTGGGGTTCTCCATAGCTTGGAGTGGTCAAGGGGTGGAAGAAGTTGGTCTGGTTGATCAGATTGCGCCAAAAGTGGAAACAGAGCGATGCCCGGCATTAAAATCCGGCATGGTCATCATTCGAATTGATCCACGTTACTTTCGTCCCACAGAAGTTGAAACCTTGCTCGGCGACGCCACTAAAGCGAGGAACAAACTAGGCTGGTCCCCAGAGATCACCCTGATCGATATGGTGGCCGAGATGATTGAGTCAGACCTCCTCGATGCGCGTCGCGCCGTAATGCTCAAAAAGGTCGGATTGGAAAAATGAGCTTTAACCCATTCAAGGACCTTGATGCCTTCGCTTTGCGCCGACAAGACAACAGAGGTCATCTCGACGTCCTGTATGAGCAAGGGGGGGTTGTGCTGAAGCGATCCTTTTCTAAAGCAGGTGTTTTCCGTGGCATGCATTTTCAGAGGGCACCTTACTCCCAGACCAAACTTATCCGCGTAGCGTCTGGACATATCATTGACTTCGTGGTTGAGCCTACAGAAACACCACCACGGTTGCATCGGCGCGAGATAGGGGCGGCTGATGGATGGGTTCAGATCGACGCCCACTTAGCTCACGGCTTTTATGCTATTAAAGACACGGAATTTGAGTACCTGTGTCTAGGCGCTTACAACGAAGGAGCTGAGTTGAGTTTCTCTATTGTAAATTTCTTGCAGTCCAAACTTGGATTGACGCACTTGACATTGTCGGACAAAGATATAGCTGCAGCGCCTTTGGATGTGGTCGATGGTGGACTGCACATCTAAGTAAATGAATTGAATTGGGAGCTGCATGACAGTACTGGCATTCCCCCAAATCGGTAGACAAATATGATGTCAAAACTGAATTGGAGAATTTGAAATGCAAAGGTCGAAATACACAGCCGAGTTCAAGTCTGAGGCTGTCAAGCAGGTGGTGGACAAGGGCCACACGGTCGTCGATGTTGCCTCGCGCCTGGGATTGGGCGAAGGGGTTTTGTACAACTGGGTTCGCAAGTCCAAGGCCGCTGATGGTGTTCCGCTGGGAGACATGCGAGCGATACAGGCCGAAGTGGCCAAACTCAAGGCTGAGTTAAGGCGCACCACTGAGGAGCGCGACATCCTAAAAAAGGCCGCCGCGCACTTTGCAAAACAGTCCGGGTGAAGTACGCATTCATTCAAGCCCACCGATCCGAATTCAAACTCACCAGCATGTGCCGCGTTCTCAAAGTTCACCGCAGCGGCTTATACGCTTGGCTGCATGAGCCACTGTCGCCAAGGGCAAAAGCCAATGAGGTGTTGACGGCAAAGATCAAAGACTTCTACGACCAGAGCATGGGCATCTACGGCAGTCCGCGCATCTTCTGTGACCTGCGTGAAGCTGGCGTGGCTTGTAGCGAAAACCGTGTGGCGCG
>CANFYZ010000007.1 GCA_947451385.1 Comamonadaceae bacterium
ATGGTGCTGGACGCGTGGCTGCCCATCACCCGCATGCCCAGGATCTTCATCTCATCGTCGTCTGAAACCAGAATTTTGAAGAACCCGTCCATCTTGCTCATGGCAATGGCGCGGCTGACATAACGGTAGTTCATGACCGCGATCCGGTAGGGGATCTTTTTTCGGCGCGCCTGGGTTTCGTTCAGCCCCACCGAAGCCACCTCCGGGTTCAGGAACATGATGGTGGAAATGTTTTCATACACCAAGGGGCGGTGCGGCGTGCCAAACATCCGCTCGACCGCATGCCGACCTTCCAACTCGCCCACATTCACCAGCGAAATGTCGGCGGTGAAATCGCCCACGGCGTAAATGTGCGGCACGTTAGAGCGGGTGTGTTCGTCGTCGATATTGCCTTTGTCGTTCAGCACCACGCCGGCGGCTTGCAAGTTCAGGTGTTCGCTGTTGGAAACGCGACCGACCGAGATCAGCGCCTTTTCCACGGTGTGGATTTCACGGCGGCCGTCTTTGTAACTGAGCACGTATTCCACCTGACCGTTGACCACGCTCATTTTTTCCAGGGACGCACCGTGGTGGATCACCGCGCCGTTGTCCTCCATGTTCGCCGCCACCACACGCGAGATGTCTTCGTCCTCGAACGGCAAGATGCGCTCTTCCTTGTCGATCAGGTACACCTTGGTTTTGCCGAAATTTGAAAAGATGGTGGCAAATTCACAGCCAATCACCCCGGCGCCCAAGATCACGATGCTCTTCGGAAAATCGGTCAGGGCCGAGACACCATCGCTGGTGAGAATGATCTTCTCGTCGATCGGGATGTGGGGCAGGTAGCGCGGCCGACTGCCAATGGCCATGACCGTGTTGTCCGCCTGAATGGTTTGCGTCGCCCCTTGGGCATCGGTGATGTCGATTTCGTGGGCCGACTTGAACTGCGCGTGCCCTTGAAAAAATTGCAAACGCCCGGTTTTTTGAAAATAGGCGATCTGCTGTTTGATCTGGCTGTGCTTTTCCACCACCGCCCGGTGCGTCTGGTTCATCACACTGGAAAAGCTCAACTCCGAGTCGTAGACGGTGTAGCCCAAATCCGTGTGACGGGTCAGCTTGTAGCTCTCTGACAGCTCCCACAAGGTCTTGGACGACAGCGCGCCGTTGAACAGTCCGGCTCCGCCCACCTTGCCGCGCTCGATCAGCGCTACTTTTTTGCCGAAATCCAGGGCCCGCATGACCGCAGCAAAACCCGAAGGGCCTGCGCCGATGACACACACATCAAATTTGTCCACAGCCACACCTCATTCGGTAAACATCAAAATCATCATTAATGATAATTCCGAAAACCCGCAGAGGCTTCACCCAGGAGACTGGGTCGTAATCAAGATCCCCGGTAGGTTGAATAGCTCCACAGGCTGACCAACAAAGGCACGTGGTAGTGCTCGTCCACTTTGGCCACACCAAAGTCCAGGCTGACTTTGTTCAGAAAGTGGGGCTCAGGCAGGGTCACGCCCTTGGCCTTGAAATACGCGCTCACATCAAACACCAGCCGGTAAGTGCCTTGGCGCAGGCTGGCGTTGTCGTACAACAGGCCGTCGGGGTTGCGGCCATCGCTGTTCAAGGTGAAACTTTTCACCCAGGTGGCCTGATCGCCTTGCGTGGTGTACAGCGCCACCTGCATGCCGGCGGCGGGGCAACCGTGCATGGTGTCCAAAACGTGCGTGCTCAAGCCCATGGCAAATCCTTCAAAAACGGTTCTGGCAAAACAGTTGACCGGGTTGGTTTACGATAGTGTATACAATTTTAATGATTCACGCTAAGATGAAGTCCATGGAAACCTCCACCACCCACAGCATTGTCGAAGCTTTGACCCGGGCCATCGTGGAGCACCGCTTGTTGCCCGGTGCCAAATTGGCCGAACAAAAACTGGCTTCGCATTTCGGCGTGTCACGCACCTTGATTCGGCAAGCGCTGTTTCAGCTGTCGCAAAACAAGCTGATCCGCATGGAGCCGGCGCGTGGCGCTTTTGTCGCCGCACCTTCGGTGCAAGAGGCGCAGCAGGTGTTCACCGTGCGCCGCATGCTGGAGGCCGAAATGGTCCGCGCCTTCTTGCAAGAAGTCACCCCCGCCAAGATTAAAGCGCTGAAGGCCCACATTCAGCAAGAGCGCGATGCGGTCAAGCAAGAAGATGTGCCTGGCCGCACCGAGTTGCTCGGTGACTTTCATGTGCGCATGGCCGAGTTGATGGGCAACCAGGTGTTGGCGCAAATTTTGGGCGAGCTGATTTCGCGCTGCGCTCTGATCACCTTGATGTACCAGTCACGCCATGCGGCCGAGCATTCCAGCGATGAGCACGAGGCCATCGTCGCCGCGTTGGCCGCCAAAGACGAAGCGTTGGCCGTGCAATTGATGAACGACCATTTGGTGCATGTCGAAGCCAGTCTGACTTTTGACCGCAAGATCCCCACCCACGATATTTCTCTCGCCTTGTCCTGAAAAGCGCGCCATGACCTACGACTCCACCCTCCCCTATCCGCGCGACCTCAAAGGCTATGGCCGCGACGTGCCCCACGCCCAGTGGCCAGGCGGCGCCCGCGTGGCGGTGCAATTTGTTTTGAACTACGAAGAAGGCGGCGAAAACTCGGTGCTGCACGGCGACGCGGGCAGCGAGCAGTTTTTGTCGGAAATGTTCAACCCCGCCGCCTTCCCAGAGCGCCACATCAGCATGGAAGGCATTTACGAATACGGCTCCCGCGCGGGCGTGTGGCGCTTGTTGCGCGAGTTTGAGCGGCGCGGTCTGCCCCTCACCGTGTTCGGCGTGGCCACCGCGCTGCAAAAACACGACGACGTGACCGCCGCATTCAAAGAGTTGGGCTACGACATCGCTTGCCACGGGCTGAAGTGGATTCACTACCAAAACATTGACGAAGCCACCGAGCGCGCGCACATGGCCGAGGCCATGGACATCCTGCACAAGCTCACCGGCGAGCGCCCGCTGGGCTGGTATACCGGCCGCGACAGCCCCAACACGCGCCGCCTGGTGGCTGACTTTGGCGGCTTTGAATACGACAGCGACTACTACGGCGACGACCTGCCTTTTTGGATGAAAGTCAAAAAGACCGACGGCACGGTGGCCCCGCAACTGATCGTGCCCTACACCCTGGACTGCAATGACATGCGCTTTGCGCTGCCGCAGGGTTACTCGCACGCCGACCCGTTCTTTCAGTACATGAAAGACACCTTTGACGCGCTGTATGCCGAGGGCGACCCCGACATGGAGCGGGGTGGCTTGAACCGCCCGAAGATGATGAGCATCGGCATGCACTGCCGCTTGCTCGGCCGCCCCGGCCGCATCACCGCGCTGCAGCGCTTTCTGGACCACATCCAGTCGCACGACCAGGTGTGGGTGGCGCGGCGTCTGGACATCGCACGGCACTGGAAAGCCACGCACCCCTACCAAGATTGAGACCGCGCATGCCCATCACCCTCAACCAACTCAACAGCGCCAGCCGCGAAGAAGCGGCGCAGATGCTCGACGGCCTGTACGAGCATTCGCCCTGGATCGCCGAGCAAGCCCTCAACGAGCGGCCTTTCAAGTCACTGGCTCACCTCAAGCACGCCATGTGCGAGGTGCTGCAGCATGCCGGGCGCGAGGCGCAACTGGGCCTGATCCGCGCCCACCCTGAGCTCGCGGGCAAAGCCATGGTCAGCCAAACGCTGACGGCGGAGTCGACGAATGAACAAACCCAAGCCGGCCTGACCGATTGCACGCCCGAAGAGTTTGCGCGCATCCAGCAACTCAACGCCGACTACAACGCCAAATTCGGCTGGCCCTTTATTTTGGCGGTGCGTGGCCCGCGCGGCGTGGGCTTGAACAAAGCGCAAATCATCGAGGCCTTTGCACGCCGTCTGCACGGTCACCCCGACTTTGAGCTGGCCGAATGCCTGCGCAACATCCACCGCATCGTGGAGATACGCCTGAACGACAAGTTCGGCGTGGAGCCCACGCTGGGCCACCAGGTCTGGGACTGGCAAGAAAAGCTGGCCCAACACTCAGACCCCGGCTATGCCGAAAACGGTCAGCTCACCGTCACCTACCTCACCGACGCGCACCGGGCCTGTGCCCAACGCATCACACAAAACATGCGCGAATGTGGGTTTGACGAGGTTTTCACAGACGCCGTCGGCAATGTGGTGGGCCGTTACCACCCGGCAACAAAAGGGGGGCGCTACCTCTTGACCGGATCGCATTACGACACCGTGCGCAATGGCGGCAAGTACGACGGCCGTTTGGGTATTTTTGTGCCCATGGCCTGTGTCAACGCACTGCACCAACAAGGCCAGCGCATGCCATTTGGCATCGAGGTGGTGGCCTTTGCCGAAGAAGAAGGACAACGCTACCGCGCCACGTTCTTGGGCTCTGGTGCTTTGATTGGCGACTTCAAACCGGCATGGCTGGAACAGCAAGACGCCGATGGCATCACCATGCGCCAAGCCATGCAACATGCGGGTTTGTGCGTGGACGACATTGCCAAAATCCAGCGCGATCCGGCGCAGTACCTGGGCTTTGTCGAAGTGCACATCGAACAGGGCCCGGTCTTGAACGAGTTGAACCTGCCCCTGGGCGTGGTCACCTCGATCAACGGCAGCGTACGTTTTTTGGTGAAGATCATCGGCACCGCCAGCCACGCCGGCACCACGCCGATGGACCGCCGCCGCGACGCGGTCTCGGCCATGGCCGAGCTGGCGCTGTACATGGAGCAGCGGGCAGCGCAAGACGGTGACTCGGTGGCCACCATCGGGCAGTTGAACGTGCCGAATGGCTCGATCAATGTGGTGCCCGGTGTCTGCCAGTTCTCGCTCGACATGCGCGCGCCGCGCAACGACCAGCGCGACGCGTTGATGCACGATGTGCTGCAGCAGCTGAATGCCATTTGCGCGCGCCGAGGCGTGCGTTTGGAGATCGAAGAAACCATGCGTGTGGCCGCCGCCCCCAGCGCCATCGACTGGCAAACCCGCTGGGAACGCGCCGTGCAGGCCAGCGGTATTCCCGTCTTCAAAATGCCCAGCGGTGCGGGCCACGATGCCATGAAGCTGCACGATGTGATGCCCCAGGCCATGCTGTTTGTGCGCGGCGAAAACGCGGGCATCAGCCACAACCCCTTGGAATCCACCACGAGCGACGACATGCAATTGGCGGTCGATGCCTTCACCCATGTTTTGAATCAATTGACGCTGGAACACGTATGACCGCTTCCCCTTCACACTACGCCCAGCTCGACGCCTGGATCGACGCGCACTTTGACGAGCAGATTCAATTTCTGCAAGCCCTGGTACAGGTGCCCACCGACACCCCGCCGGGCAACAACGCGCCGCATGCCGAGCGCACCGCCGAGCTGCTCCAACCCATGGGCTTTGAAGCCGAGAAACACGCTGTGCCGGATGCCGAAGTCAAAGCCTATGGCCTGGAAACGATCACCAACTTGATCGTGCGCCGCAAGTATGGCGAGGGTAAAACCATTGCCTTGAACGCGCATGGCGACGTGGTGCCCCCAGGCGAAGGCTGGACCCACGCGCCCTACGGCGGCGAGATCGACCACGGCGCCATGTACGGCCGCGCTACCGCGGTGAGCAAGTCCGACTTTTCCACCTTCACCTTTGCCACGCGGGCACTCGAATCGCTGGGCCTGCCGCTGCACGGCGGGGTGGAACTGCACTTCACTTACGACGAAGAGTTTGGTGGCGAAATGGGGCCAGGCTGGTTATTGGCGCAAGGCTTGACGAAACCCGATTTGATGATCGCAGCCGGCTTCAGCTACGAAGTCGTGACCGCGCACAACGGCTGCCTGCAAATGGAAGTGACGGTGCAAGGCGAGATGGCGCACGCCGCCATCCCCGACAGCGGCACCGATGCCTTGCAAGGCGCGGTGCACATCTTGAACGCGCTGCATGCGCTGAATGCCAACTACCTGCAAATCACCTCGTCGGTGAAAGGCATCACCCACCCGTATTTGAATGTGGGCCAGATCAGCGGCGGCACCAACACCAATGTGGTGCCGGGCAAGGTCGTGTTCAAGCTCGACCGCCGCATGATCCCCGAAGAAAATCCGGCCGAGGTGGAAGCGTCGATTCGCCAAACCATTGCCGACGCAGCCGCCAGCTTCAACCCGCCGCGCGGTGGCAAACAGTTGCAAGTGCAGGTGCGCCGTTTGTTGTTGGCCAACGCCATGAAGCCGCTGGACGGCAACAAACCGTTGGTGGACGCGATTCAAAAACACGGCCACACCGTGTTCGGCGAGCCCATCGCCGCGGTGGGCACGCCGCTGTACACCGACGTGCGCTTGTACGTGGAGCGCGGCATCCCTGGCGTGATCTATGGCGCAGGCCCGCGCACCGTGCGCGAGTCCAACGCCAAACGCTCGGACGAGCATGTGCAGTTAGAAGACGTGCGCCGCGCGACCAAGGTGGTGGCACGTACCTTGTTGGATTTATTGGGCTGAGCGCAAGCCGCTGACGATCACGTCCAGGCTTGGTTGCAACGACTGAGCGAACGGGCGAGAGGGGCCGTGCGCTAAGGGACGTTAGTTACAAGCGCACCACGATGCCACGCTCGCGCATGCGGGCCTTGGCTTGTTGGACGGTGTACTCACCGTAGTGAAAGATGCTGGCAGCCAACACGGCATCGGCACCGCCCAGACTCACACCCTCGGCCAGGTGGTCGAGGTTGCCGACGCCGCCTGAGGCAATGACGGGCACGCTGACGGCGTCGCTCACGGCGCGGGTCAAAGCCAAGTCAAAGCCGCTTTTGGTCCCGTCGCGGTCCATGCTGGTGAGGAGGATTTCACCTGCGCCGTAGTCGGCCATTTGGGTAGCCCAGGCCACCGCGTCCAAGCCCACATTTTTACGCCCGCCATGGCTGTAGACGTCCCAGCCTGGGCCCATGGGCAAACCCTCCGCGCCGAGACGCTGCTCGTCTTCGGCTGTGCGGCGTTTGGCGTCGATGGCCACCACGATGCACTGCGCACCGTATTTGGCTGAGGCATCGCGAATCACCTGCGGGTTGGCAATCGCCGCTGAGTTGAAACTGGTTTTGTCGGCCCCGGCGTTCAGCAGGCGGCGCACATCGTCAACAGTGCGCACACCACCGCCCACGGTCAACGGGATGAACACTTGGCTGGCGACGGCTTCGATGATGTGCAAGATCACATCCCGGCCATCACTGGTGGCGGTGATGTCCAAGAAAGTCAACTCGTCAGCGCCTTGCTCGTTATAACGGGCGGCAATTTCCACCGGGTCACCGGCATCGCGCAGTTCGACAAAGTTCACCCCTTTGACCACGCGGCCTCCGGTGACGTCCAAGCAAGGAATGATGCGTTTGGCCAGCATAGACATCCAGTGTTTAAGTGCGCACTTGCGGACGGGGGTCTTGCAAGACGGTCAAACGCTGCCAGCCTTGCCAAGTGGCTTGAGGAGATATTTTCACCGGTGCATCCACCTGCGCCGCTTCGACGCACAGCATGTGTTGATAGCCGTTATCGGGCAGATCGGCCATGCGCGCGCTGAGGGCCGCGCCGGGGTTCCAGACCACGCTGTTGAACCAAGTGGGGCTTTGCTCAATTTGCAAACGGTTCGCGCCATCTTGCAATTGCAAAGGCCGGGCAGTCGCTTCATAGACCCGGTCAAACTCGCCATCAAAGCGCAACTCGGCCGCAGCGTGTGCGTGGACATCGGTCAATGAGTCCCATTCGGCCTGACCTTGCAACCCCCTGAGGCTGACGTGCGCAATGTCGTCCACCGCCAAATAAGTGTGTAAAGCCCCCGTCATTTCTAGAGGCTGGCTGTCGCGGTTCACGACTTTGAGGGTCAGCAGCAGACTGCGCGGTGTCAACTCGATGCTGAACAGCGCCTCAAAGGCTTGGGGCCAATGGGCACGGGTGGCGGGGCTGTCGGACAGCGTCAGCGTCAGGCTCACGCCCTCGGGGGTGGACTCGGTCGCCTTCACCGTCCACGGCAAGTTGCGGGCAAAGCCATGTTTGGGCAAGGGCCCGCGTTGATTGAATTGGGGAAAACACACCGGCACGCCCCCGCGGATGGCGGCCTGGCCGTCCATCACGCTGTCTGGACTGAGGTACAAACGCTCACGTCCTTGGGAGACCCAGGAGAGCACATGCGCGCCGTGCAAAGCCACCCGCAATGAATCGCCACTCGGCAGGGTCAGCTTGTGCGTGGACAAGCCCTGAAACAATTCAACCATTGAGATCGTCAGCGCGCTGCTGGGCCAGGGCAAAGTCCAAGTCACCTGAGTAAATAGCGCGGCCGCAAATCACGCCTTCGACGCCCTCGTCCTCGACCGCACACAACTGCTCGATGTCGGCCATATTGGACAATCCGCCCGAAGCGATCACAGGGATGGTCAAGGCTTGCGCCAGTTTGACGGTGGCGTCGATGTTGATGCCGCTGAGCATGCCGTCGCGGCCAATGTCGGTGTAAATGATGGACTCCACACCCCAGTCCTCGAATTTTTTCGCTAAATCCACCACTTCGTGACCGGTCAACTTGCTCCAGCCGTCGGTGGCCACTTTGCCGTCTTTGGCGTCGAGACCCACAATGATGTGGCCGCCAAAGGCGGTACAGGCATCGCGCAAAAAGCCTGGATTTTTGACCGCAGCGGTGCCGATGATGACGTAACGCAAGCCGCTGTCGATGTATTTTTCAATCGTGTCTAAATCGCGAATGCCACCGCCCAGTTGCACCGGAATATCGTCGCCGACGGCCTTGAGAATCGATTTGATGGCGCCGAAATTTTGCGGCTTACCGGCAAAGGCGCCATTCAAATCCACCAAATGCAAACGTCGTGCACCCTTTTCAAGCCAACTCAGGGCCATCGCAGCCGGATCTTCGCCAAACGTCGTGGCTTGGTCCATATCGCCCTGCTTGAGGCGAACGCAGTGGCCGTCTTTGAGGTCAATGGCGGGGATGAGAATCATGGCAAATCAAACGCAGGTTGAACAATCAACGGCAATCGGAAGAATTTCACGGCTGCCAATGGAGGAAATTGCGGTACAGGGCCAGTCCCTGGGCCGCACTTTTTTCAGGATGAAACTGGGTAGCAAAGATGTTATCGCGTGCCACCGCACATGCAAAGTGGCCACCGTAATCGGTTTGCGCTGCGGCATGGGCGGGGTGGGCAACTTGGGCATAAAAGCTGTGGACGAAATAGTACCAGCTGCCGTCCTCGATACCCGCCCACAGCGGGTGGGGCGGCTGGCTGTGCCACACCTGGTTCCAACCCATTTGCGGGACTTTGTAACGGGTCCCGTCCGGCTGAAGGCGTCCGGCCAGGTCAAATTTGATGACCTGCCCAGCAATTAAGCCCAGGCCTGGCGTATCGCCCTCGGCGCTGTGGTCCAGTAACATTTGCATGCCGACACACACGCCAAACAGGGGTTTTTTGGCGGCAGCTTCCAGCACGGCCTCCATCATCCCGGAGTCGCGCAACTCGCGCATGCAGTCGGGCATGGCGCCCTGCCCTGGCAGCACCACACGGTGCGCATCACGCACCAATTGCGGGTCGGCGGTCACCACCACCTCCGCATGGTCGACGCTGGAGGCGGCATGGATCACGGCCTGCGCCACCGAGCGCAGGTTGCCCATGCCATAGTCGACGACAGCGACGCGATTGACGCTCATCTCAGAGTGAGCCTTTGGTCGAAGGAATCACACCGGCTGACCGAGGATCGAGCTCCAAAGCCGCACGCAGGGTGCGGCCAAAGGCCTTGAAAATGGTCTCGCACTGGTGGTGTGCGTTCACGCCCTTGAGGTTGTCGATGTGCAAGGTCACCAGCGCGTGGTTGACAAATCCTTGGAAGAATTCGTACACCAACTGGGTGTCGAGCGCGCCCAACATGCCAGAGGTGAAATGCACGTCCATTTCCAGACCCGGGCGGCCAGAGAAGTCGATCACCACGCGGCTCAAAGCCTCATCGAGCGGCACATAGGCGTGGCCATAACGGCGAATGCCTTTTTTGTCGCCCACCGCCTGCGCCACCGCCTGGCCCAAGGTGATGCCGATGTCTTCCACGGTGTGGTGGCCGTCGATGTGCAAATCGCCGACGCAGCTGATGTCCAGATCGATCAGACCGTGACGGGCAATCTGGTCCAGCATGTGGTCCAGAAAACCAATGCCGGTGGCCAATTGGGACTGGCCCGTACCGTCCAGGTTCAGAGCGACACGAATTTTCGTTTCGGCCGTCTGGCGAGTGACTTCAGCTTGACGCATGAGGCTTGAATTGAAGAGGGTTTCAGAGGGGAACATGATACCATCGCACCCTTGCAAGCCCGCTTGTAGATTGGGTTTTGCGCAACCAAGAAGATCCCCGATGAGCCAATTTTGGAGCCCTGTTGTTCACAGCTTGACACCTTACGTGCCGGGAGAACAACCCCAACTCGACAATCTCATCAAGCTCAACACCAATGAGCACCCCTGGGGGCCATCGCCCAAGGCGTTGCAAGCGATTCACGATGCAGCCAATGACAACCTGCGCCTGTACCCCGACCCGAATGCTGACGCACTCAAACAGGTCTTGGCTGCGCACCATGGCGTTCAGCCCTCCGAGGTCTTTGTGGGCAATGGGTCTGACGAGGTCCTGGCGCATGCCTTCATGGCCTTGCTCAACCACCCCGGCGGCCTGTGGTTTCCTGATATTTCCTACAGCTTTTACCCCGTGTACTGCCAGCTGTACGGGATCACGCCCCGCACAGTGCCTTTGCGTGATGATTTCTCGATCGGTGCTGACGACTACCTGCCCAATGGATCAGATCGTGCGGGCGCCATCATCTTCCCTAACCCGAACGCGCCCACCGGTCGCCCCTTACCTTTGTCCGAGGTGGAACGCATTGTGTCGGGGAACCCTCAAGCGGTCGTACTGATTGATGAGGCCTACGTCGACTTTGGGGCCGAAAGCGCGGTCAAACGGATTGCCCAATATCCCAATTTGCTGGTGGCTCACACCTTCTCCAAGAGTCGCTCTCTGGCTGGATTGCGCGTGGGTTATGCGATCGGTCAAGCCCCGCTGATCGAAGCCTTGGAGCGCGTAAAGAACAGCTTTAACTCCTACCCGTTGGACCGACTGGCATTAGCGGGAGCCATCGCTTCGGTGCAAGACCAGGCTTATTTTGAAGAAGGTTGCGCCAAGGTCATTGCGGCCCGCGAAACCTTGATCACTGAACTCAAGGCCTTAGGCTTTAACGTGTTGCCATCCGCTGCCAATTTCATTTTCGTTCAACACCCTGCCCATGCAGGCGCTGAGCTGACCGCGAAACTGCGGGAGCGCGCCATCATCGTGCGCCACTTCAAGCAAGAACGCATCCGCAATTTCATGCGCATCACCGTCGGCACACCTGCGCAATGCCAAGCGTTGGTGCAGGCGCTGAAACAGATCTTGTAGTCCGTCCAGCTGCGCCGCGGTCAATTTCGCTGGGGTGGCACAGGGTTCAATCGCAACTCAGCAGCGCGGGCATGGGCTTGCAAGCCTTCGCCATAAGCCAGTTCAGCGGCAATGCGGCCCAGCGTTTGTGCGCCAGACTCGCTGACCTCGATCAGGCTGGAGCGCTTTTGAAAGTCGTAGACCCCCAGGGGCGATGAAAAGCGTGCGGTCCCGCTGGTGGGCAGCACGTGGTTGGGGCCGGCGCAGTAGTCGCCCAGCGATTCGCTGGTGAAGGCCCCCAGAAAAATCGCACCGGCGTGGCGCAGCAGCGGCTCCCAGCGGTGCGGCTCGCGGCTGGAAACTTCCAGGTGTTCGGGCGCGATGCGGTTGCTGATGGCGCAGGCTTCATCCATGCTGCGCGTCAAGATCAAAGCGCCCCGGTCATTCAGGCTCTTGGCAATGATGTCGCGCCGGGGCATCTCGGGGAGCAGCCGGTCGATCGCGGCCTGCACTTCAGCGATGTAAGCCGCATCGGGGCACAGCAAAATGCTTTGCGCCAGCTCGTCGTGTTCGGCTTGGCTGAACAAGTCCATGGCCACCCATTCGGCGGGGGTGGTGCCGTCGGCCAAGACCAAAATTTCGCTCGGGCCCGCAATCATGTCGATGCCCACCGTGCCAAACACGCGTTTTTTGGCGCTGGCCACATAGGCGTTGCCCGGGCCGGTGATTTTGTCGACCTTGGGGATGGTCGCGGTGCCGAAGGCCAGCGCGGCCACGGCCTGCGCGCCGCCCACGGTGAAAGCCCGGCTGACACCCGCCACACAGGCGGCGGCCAGCACCAGCGGATTGCGCACGCCTTGCGGCGTGGGCACCACCATGATGATGTCTTGCACGCCGGCCACGTGAGCAGGGATGGCATTCATCAACACCGACGAAGGGTAAGCCGCTTTGCCACCGGGCACGTAAATGCCCACGCGGTCCAGCGGCGTGACTTTTTGGCCCAACAAGGTGCCGTCTTCGTCGCGGTAAGACCAGCTTTCGCCAGAGGCTTTTTTCTGTGCTTCGTGATAACGGCGCACCCGGGCGGCTGCGGCCTGCAAGGCTTCGCGTTGCACGGCAGGCAGGCTGTCGAGCGCCGCTTGCAACTCGGCCTGGGTGATTTCCAGCGACTTCATGTCAGCGGCTTGCAGGCCGTCAAAGCGTTGGGTGTAGTCCAGCACCGCCGCGTCACCGCGTTGCTGCACATCGGCCAAGATGTCGGCCACACGCTGCTCGATGGCGGCGTCGGTGTCGGCAGACCAATGCAAGCGGGTCGCAAAGGCCGCTTCAAAACCGGCATCCGCCGTGTTCAGTTGCAAAGGTTTGGCGTGCAGGGCCATGGGGTCAGTCTTTCTTCACGGCACCGGCAAAGGCGTCGATGATGGCGCGAATTTCTTTTTGCTTGAGCTTGAGCGCGGCTTGATTGACCACCAGTCGTGAGCTGATGTCCATGATGCGCTCGACCTCGATCAAATGGTTCGCTTTGAGCGTGCTGCCAGTGGACACCAGGTCCACAATCGCATCGGCCAAGCCCGTCAACGGCGCCAGTTCCATGCTGCCGTACAACTTGATCAAATCGACGTGCACGCCTTTTTGAGCAAAAAATTCACGCGCCATGTGGGTGTACTTGGTCGCCACTTTCAGGCGCGAGCCCGAGCGGACTGCGCTGGCGTAATCAAAGTCGGCGCGCACCGCCACACTCATGCGACACTTGGCAATGTTCAAGTCGAGCGGCTGGTACAGCCCCAAGCCACCGTGCTCTATCAAGGTGTCTTTGCCGGTCACACCCAAGTCGGCACCGCCGTATTCCACATAGGTGGGTACATCGGTGGCGCGAACCAAGACCACGCGCACATGGGCCTGGTTGGTGGTCAAGATCAATTTGCGTGAGGTCTCTGGGTCTTCCAGCACCTCAATCCCTGCCGCTTTCAACAAAGGCAAGGTTTCGTCAAAGATCCGTCCTTTGGACAGGGCAAGCGTGATCAAATTCGTTCTCCAGCCCGCGCATCACCCGACGCGCAGATTAAAACATGCGTCACTTGACGCGCTCAATGTCAGCACCGATGCTGCGCAGTTTTTCTTCCATCCGGTCATAGCCACGGTCCAGGTGGTAAATGCGCTCGACGCAAGTCTCGCCTTCCGCCACCAAACCGGCAATCACCAGTGAGGCCGAAGCGCGCAAATCGGTGGCCATGACGGTCGCACCCGACAGTTTTTCGACTCCATCCACCACCGAGACTTTGCCGTCGATTTGAATATGGGCGCCCAAACGCACCAGTTCGTTCACGTGCATGAAACGGTTTTCAAAAATCGTTTCAGTCACCTTGCTGGACCCCGTGGCAATGCAGTTGAGGGCCATGAACTGAGCCTGCATATCGGTCGGAAAGCCTGGGTACTCGGTTGTGCGAAAACTTTGTGCCTTCAAACGGCCATGCGCGCGCACCCGCAAAAAATCGGCCCCGGCTTCAATCGTCGCCCCGGCATCGCGCAATTTGTCGACCACAGCTTCTAAATGGTCCTCGCGGGCATGGCGCAAAACCACATCGCCTCCGGTCGCAGCGACGGCACATAAAAATGTACCCGCTTCAATCCGATCCGCCACCACCTGGTGGGTGCAGCCATGCAAACGCTCCACCCCGTGGATGCGGATTCTGCTGGTGCCATGGCCTTCAATGCGGGCACCCATCTTGATCAGCATTTCGGCCAAATCAGGAATCTCAGGCTCTTGCGCGGCGTTTTCCAAAATGGTCTCGCCTTCGGCCAAGGTGGCCGCCATCAAAAAGTTTTCAGTACCGGTCACGGTGACCATGTCGGTGGTGATGCGTGCGCCGCGCAAACGCTTCAGCCCAGGCGCCAATTGCGCCAAGATGTAGCCGCGCTCCACCTTGATCTCAGCGCCCATGGCCTGCAGGCCTTTGATGTGCTGATCGACCGGCCGGGAGCCAATGGCGCAACCACCAGGCAACGAGACTTTGGCATGCCCCAAGCGCGCCAGCAAAGGCCCCAAGGCCAGCACCGAAGCACGCATGGTCTTGACCAGTTCATACGGTGCTTCAGGGTTGTTCAAATTGCCGGCCATCAGCTGCAAAGCCCCCCCGGGGCCTTGTTCTGCGTTCACACCCATGTTGCGAATCAGCTTCAGCATGGTGGTCACGTCTTGCAGGCGCGGCACATTGGTCAGCGTCACCGCCTGGTCCGTGAGCAAGGCGGCGCACAGCTCAGGCAAGGTGGCGTTTTTGGCGCCCGAGATGGTCAATTCACCTTGCAGTGAATGGCCGCCACGAATTATCAGTTTGTCCATGGGTCAGTCAGGTTCTGGCGCTGTCGATCAGTGCGCCAACGCGGCCCACTCAGCAGGGGTGTAGGTTTTCATCGACAAGGCGTGCACTTCGTCGGTGTGCATTTTGGCGCCCAACGTGGCGTACACCCGTTGGTGACGTGCAATGGCGCGTTGGCCCTCAAATTCGGCCGAAACCACCACCGCTTGCCAATGGCGACCATCTCCCTCGACGGTGAGATGGGCGCAGGCCAAACCTGCTGCGATGAGAGATTGGAGTTGTTCAGCGGTCATAAGTTCAACTGCGGATTTTGTAGCCGGTTTGAAGCAGTTTGACCGTCACAGCGCTGACGATCAGCAAGGCCGAACCCACCACCGCCAAGCTGATCCAGGGCGACACATCGCTCTGCCCAAAAAAACCATAACGGAATCCGTCAATCATGTAAAAGAAAGGATTCAAATGGCTGACCTGTTGCCAAATCAGCGGTAAAGAGTGAATCGAATAAAAAACACCCGACAAAAAAGTCATGGGCATGATCACAAAATTCTGAAAGGCTGCCAGTTGGTCAAACTTTTCAGCCCACAGGCCCGCCACCAAGCCCAAAGCGCCCAACAGCCCTGCGCCCAAGACCGCAAAAACCAGAATCCACAGCGGGGCGGCGTAATGCAACGGGGCAAACCAGCCCGTCACCAAGAACACGCCCAAGCCCACCGCCAAACCACGCACCATGGACGAAGCCACGTAGGCAAAGAACCAGCTCCAGTGGGACAACGGGGTCAACAAGACAAACACCAAGTTGCCCATGATCTTGCTTTGGATCAAGCTGGACGAACTGTTGGCAAAAGCGTTTTGCAACACGCTCATCATGACCAAGCCCGGCACCAAAAACGCGGTGAAGGGCACGCTGTCGTAGACCTTGACATGGTTTTCCAACACATGACCAAAGATCAGCATGTAGAGCACGGCCGTCAAAACCGGCGCTGCAATGGTTTGAAAGCTCACCTTCCAAAAGCGCAGCACTTCTTTGTAAAACAGGGTTTGCCAGCCGGTCATGATGCAGCCCCTGACATCACTTCCAAGAAAACATCTTCCAGATCGGCTTTGCGAATTTCCACATCTTCGGCGACCAAGCCGGCTTGCCGGATCGCTGCCAAGTAGCGTTCAATTTCTACCGCATCGTGCGCCGGAAATTGCACAATGCGCCCGGTAATCCGTGCTTTGGCCGCCAATTCAGCCGGCAAGGGGGCGTCGATTTTGAAGCGCAGTACATTGCTGGAGGCCGATTTGAGCAGCACGGAGGTCCGCTCCAAAGCCACCACACGCCCCTGCTTGAGCATGGCCAAACGGCCACACAAAGCCTCGGCCTCTTCCAAATAATGGGTGGTCAGCAACACGCTGTGGCCTTGTTTATTCAGCTTGGCAATGAACTGCCACAGCGTTTGGCGCAGCTCCACGTCCACACCGGCGGTCGGTTCGTCCAACACAATCACGCGCGGTTTGTGCACCAAGGCTTGGGCCACCAGCACGCGGCGCTTCATCCCGCCTGAGAGTTGCCGCATGTTGGCTTGGGCTTTGTCAGCCAAACCCAAACTGTGCAGTAATTCATCAATCCAATCATCGTTGTGCTTGACGCCAAAGTAACCCGATTGAATTTTCAGCGCCTCACGCACCGTGAAAAAAGGGTCAAACACCAACTCTTGCGGCACCACGCCCAACAAACGCCGAGCTTGCGCGTAGTCGGATTGAACATCATGCCCATGCACCATCACCCGGCCGCTGCTGGCCCGCGACAAACCCGCCAAGATGCTGATCAGTGTGGTTTTACCGGCCCCATTCGGCCCCAGCAAGCCGAAGAACTCTCCCTCCTCAATGTCCAAACTGACTTGATCGAGCGCCTTCAGTGAAGCCCCACCCTGCGACTTGGCAGGGTAGATTTTGGAGACGGATTGGAAAGATAGGGCAGACATGGAAAAATGGCTATTTTACGGGCTGCCCAGCCCGGATCTTGGAAAATCTGAGAATCTATCTCAGAGGGTGGAGGGACTGAGCAACAAGTCGGAGACCCCATACACCACGGCCAATTGCCGAAGTTTTTCAGGCATGTTCAGCACCTCGAAGGTTTTACCCACTGACAAAGCCTCCCTTCGGCACGCCAGCAAGACCGCCAGTGCCGAAGAATCAAACCGCTGCAAGCGCGAAGCATCGGCAATGATTTGACGTCCCGGCTCTTGCTGTTGCGTAAAAATCAGACTTTTCAGCCAGTCTTCCGCGCCAGCATGGATGAGCTCTCGAGGTAAATTCAACGGCGTCATGGCACCACTTAGGATTTTTTGTTGTTGGATTTGTTGCGCTCAGACAGGCTGTTGATCAACCCGTCCAGGCCGCCATTGTTGATTTCTTTGGTGAATTGGGACTTGTAATTTTCAATCAACCAAATACCCAACACGTTCAGGTCGTAAATCAGCCAGCCCGCGCCCTCGCCGGGTGTTTTTTCCAAACGGTAATCGAGTTGAATCGGGTCGCCACGGCCCCGCACCTCGGTTCGGATCACTAAATTTTTCTCATCGATCTCACCACGAACAGGTTTGACTTCGATGGTTTGATCACTGACTTGGCTCAGCGCGCCGGCGTAGGTGCGCACCAGCAACATTTTGAATTCATCCTGCAAGCGCTTTTGCTGCTCGGGCGTGGCCTTGCGCCAACTGGGACCAATGGCCAAAGCAGTCATGCGGCGAAAATTAATGTGCTGCACCAGTTTGGTATCGACCAATTGCATGATCTTGGCCACGTCACCATTTTTCAAACTTTTGTCAGCTTTGACCGCATCCAATGTTTCCACCGCGACGCGTTTGATGAAAGCGTCGGGTGCCTCGTCAGCAGCCATGCTGAGGAGAGGCCAATTCAAAAAGAAGGCACAGAACACAGCGCCTAAATGAAAACTGAAATTTTTGAAATTCATAAATAGTTCAAGCCAAGTTGTCACTCGACTGTACGCAGTAGCGCGCCGGTCTGGGTTTAATTTTGTAAAGCCCGAGTTTAATCACCCACATCGTCGTCGGGATCTTCAAAATTGCGCTCCATCGGAGGACTGCCGTCGTACATATCGTTGCGCCTCTTTTGCAAGTAGGCATCGCGGGTGAAGGTGTACGGGTCCAGTGAAGCCTCTTTCACCGCATCCACAATTTTCAGCAAACCTTCGCGAAGATCCGTCAACTTGAGAGCGAGCGTGGCATTGCGCTTCTGGGCAGCTGCCGATTGACGCGACACGTCACCTTGCATGTCCACAGGCAAGGCCAAGGCATCACGCACCGTGGAAGGCCCCAGCAAGGGCAGCACCACATAGGGACCAGTCGGAACGCCCCAGTGCCCTAAAGTCAACCCCAAATCCGCCCTGTGCTTTTCAATGCCTGCCTCGGTGGCGATGTCGAGCAGCCCACCCAAGCCGAAAACCGTGTTGATGCTCAAGCGCATCGCGGTCTCACCGGTGGCGCGCAGTTTGAGTTGCGCGGCGTTATTGGCCAGGGACCACACATCGCCCAAATTACCAAAGAAATTGCGCACCCCGGTGCGCACGAACTGGGGCACCGCTTGGGCATAGGCCTGGGCCACGGGCTTCAAAACCGTGGCATCCACCGCCTCGTTGAAGCCGGTCACTTGGCGGTTCATGGACTCGTAGGGGTCGCGTGGATCGGTGGCCGTCACGACCGCGGTCGTGGCACAGCCCTGCAACACGCTCAGCACCAGTGCCCAACTCAGGCCACGCAGGATCAGTGTCTTCCAGCGAAACAGTCCAGTTTTCTGCGGGGCTTCTTCAAAACACATGCTCATTTGCCCGCCGTTGCCGCAGGCGCTGGGTCGGCGGCCTTGTTGTACAAGAACTGGCTGATCAGATTTTCCAGCACCACCGCCGATTGCGTGTTGCCGATCTTGTCCCCAGAGACCAGGTTTTTCTCTTCGGCACCGGCCTCGATGCCGATGTACTGCTCACCCAGCAAACCGCTGGTCAAAATCTTCAACGAGCTGTCGACGGGAAACGCGTAACGCTTGTCCAGCGCCAACATCACCCGGGCCTGGAAGGCGGCGTCGTCAAACACAATCGACTCCACGCGCCCCACCACCACGCCCGAGCTCTTGACGGCTGCGCCTTTTTTCAGGCCGCCGATATTGTCGAACTTGGCGCTGACCTTGTAGTCAGCGGACCAATTCAGTTGCAACAGGTTGGCCGACTTGAGCGCCAAAAACAGCACCGCGGCCAAGCCGAGAATGGCAAACAAACCCACCCAGACATCATTTTTTGAACGTTGCATGCTGTATTCCTTAAATGCTGAACATCATCACCGTGAGGATGAAATCCAGACCCAAAACAGATAACGAGGAGACCACCACACTGCGCGTGGTGGCACTGGCCACACCTTCGGGCGTGGGCTGCGCGATGTAACCCTGCAGCAAAGCCACAAAGGTCACAGCCACACCAAATACCAAGCTCTTGATCAGGCCGTTGCCGACGTCTTTGAAGACATCCACGCCGCCTTGCATCTGGCTCCAAAATGAGCCCGAATCCACGCCAATCAACAGCACGCCAACGGCGTAGCCCCCCAAAATACCCACCGCACTGAAAACCGCTGTGAGCACGGGCAGCGCCAAAATGCCACCCCACAAACGCGGTGCCAGAATCCGCAACTCCGGGTCGACCGCCATCATCTCCAGCGCGGTCAATTGCTCACCTGCACGCATCAAGCCAATTTCGGCGGTAATGGACGCACCCGCGCGCCCGGCAAACAACAGCGCCGCCACCACCGGCCCCAACTCACGCACCAAACTCAGCGCGACCAGCAGCCCCAAGGCCTCGGCCGAGCCGTAGCGTTGCAGCGTGTAATAGCCTTGCAGACCCAGCACAAAACCCACGAACAAGCCCGAGACCGTGATGATGGCGAGCGAATAATTGCCCAAAAAATGCACCTGATCGCGCACCAAATCAAACCGCTTCAGGCAACGACCCGACAAGGCCAAGAGCCGCCACAGCAAGCGCGCACCATAGCCCCAACCCGCCAAGATTTGGCGGATGGCAAAACCCAACTCGGCGGGGTGGTACCACCTCATGGCTGGTCCCCAAAATCGATCTGGGCGCTGACCCCAGGGTAGTGGAAGGGCACAGGCCCTTCACTCAAGGCGTTGACAAACTGGTGAATCAGCGGGTCGCTGCAGTTGCGCAACTCGTCGGGTGTGCCTTGGGCAGCGACCTTGCCATTGGCCAACATGATCACATGGTCGGCAATGGCAAAGGTTTCGTCCACGTCATGCGACACGACCACACTGGTCACGCCCAGGCTGTCGTTCAGGCGGCGAATCAAGCGGGCCGCCGTGCCCAAGGAGATCGGGTCCAAACCGGCAAAGGGTTCGTCGTACATGATCAAGTCCGGGTCCAGCGCAATGGCCCGCGCCAAGGCCACGCGACGACTCATGCCCCCCGAAATTTCAGAAGGCATCAAATCGCGCGCACCACGCAAGCCCACCGCATCCAACTTCATCAAGACGATGTCTCGGATCAGCACTTCCGACAAAGGCGTGTGTTCTCGCAAGGGGAAGGCCACATTGTCAAACACCGACATGTCAGTGAACAGGGCACCGAACTGGAACAGCATGCCCATGCGCCTGCGCGCCGCATACAAGTCGGTCTGGTTCATCTGCGTCACGTCCTGGCCGTCGAACAGCACCTCGCCTTGCTGGGCCCGGTACTGACCACCGATCAAACGCAAGACGGTGGTTTTGCCGCCGCCCGAAACGCCCATCAAAGCCGTCACTTTCCCGCGGGGCACCTGCATCGACAAGCCGTCCAAGATGACGCGATCGCCATAGCCAAAGCTCAGGTCACGCAGTTCAACAAGGGAATCAGTGGTGGACATAAACTTGGAAAAAACAAAAGCCAGCGCAAGCCGGCTTTTGTGATGATAAAGGATTCAGGTCAACAACCGTCGACCCCCATCATTTTAATGCGGACTGCAAAGCCCCTGCCTTGCAGAGTCCGTTCAACGCGGCAAATCGCTCGCTCCCATCAGGAATTCGTCAACCGCGCGGGCCGCTTGGCGCCCCTCGCGAATCGCCCACACCACCAGGGACTGGCCGCGGCGCATGTCGCCTGCGGCAAACACTTTGTTCACGTTGGTGGCGTAGCCGCCGGTGAACTCGGTGCTGGCTTTGGCGTTGCCCCGCGCGTCTTTGTCTACGCCAAAGGCCTCGAGCACGGTGGCGACCGGATTCACGAAACCCATGGCCAGCAGCACCAGGTCGGCTTTGTATTCTTTCTCAGTGCCCGCGACCTCGACCATCTTGCCGTCTTTGAACTCCACCTGCACCGTCTTCAGGCCCGTGACCTGGCCTTTGTCGCCGGTGAACGCCTGAGTGGAAATGGCGAACTCGCGTTTCAGCAAGCCCTTTTCAGCGCTCTCGTCATGGCTGGAGCTGGTGCGCAGCTTCATCGGCCAGTAAGGCCAGATCATGGATTTGTTTTCTTTTTCGGGGGGCTCGGGCATGACCTCGAACTGGGTCACGCTCGCAGCACCATGGCGGGTGCTGGTGCCGACACAGTCCGAGCCGGTGTCGCCACCACCGATGACGATGACGTGTTTGCCATCGGCGCGCAATTGGTCTTTGAACTTGTCTCCGGCATTGACCTTGTTCTGCTGCGGCAAGAACTCCATGGCGAAGTGGATGCCGCTCAAGTCGCGGCCGGGCACGGGCAAATCGCGCGATTGCTCGGAACCGCCGGTCAACAGCACCGCGTCAAACTCTTTTTTCAGCTGCTCGGCCGACACGGTTTCCTTGGCCCAGTTGGTGACCTTGGAATCCTTGGGCCACTCACCCACCAAGACGCTGGTGCGAATCGTCACGCCTTCGGCTTCGAGCTGCTTGACGCGGCGGTCAATGTGTGACTTTTCCATTTTGAAATCGGGGATACCATAGCGCAGCAAGCCGCCGACCCGGTCGTTTTTCTCAAACAAGGTCACGTCATGCCCGGCGCGAGCCAGTTGCTGCGCAGCCGCCATACCGGCAGGGCCGGCACCGATCACCGCCACTTTTTTGCCGGTCTTGACCTTGGGCGGTTGGGGCTGCACCCAGCCCTCTTCCCAGGCACGGTCAATGATGGCGTGCTCGATCGACTTGATGCCCACCGCCTCGCCATTGAAGTTCACCACGCAGGCCGCCTCGCAAGGTGCGGGGCAAATGCGACCGGTGAATTCAGGGAAGTTGTTGGTGCTGTGCAGCACCTCGATGGCGTTTTTCCAATCGTCCGAATACACCAGATCGTTGAAGTCCGGAATGATGTTGTTGACCGGGCAGCCATTGTTGCAAAACGGCGTGCCGCAGTCCATGCAGCGCGCGGCTTGGGTTTTGGCTTGCTCAGGGCTCAAGCCCACGACAAACTCTTTGTGATGTTTCAGGCGCTCGGTGACGGGCTTGTAGCCCTCTTCGATGCGCTCAAACTCCATGAAGCCGGTGATTTTTCCCATGATGTTCTTCCTTCAATCGTGACGTTCAGCTCAGGCGGCCACAGGCTGTGCGGCCTTGGCTGCTTTGCGGTCATTGATCTCGCCCAGGGCGCGCTTGTACTCGTTTGGAAACACTTTCACAAACTTAGCGCGGGCCGTGGCCCAGTTGTCGAGCAACTCTCGCGCACGCTGGCTGCCAGTCCACTTGTGGTGTTCTTCCAGCAGTTTTTTCAGCTGCTCTTCGTCGGCCAGGTCGCGGTGCCAGAATTTACGGGCCAACTGCGCCTCTTGCTCGGCGGCCGGCAGCACCTTGTCCAGGCTGACCATGGCGGTGTTGCAACGCGAAGCGAATTGACCGTCTTCGTCATACACATAGGCCAAGCCACCGCTCATGCCCGCGCCGAAGTTGCGGCCGGTTTTGCCCAGCACCGCCACGGTACCGCCGGTCATGTATTCACAACCATGGTCACCGGTGCCCTCGACCACCGCGGTGGCCCCGGACAAACGCACCGCAAAACGTTCGCCGGCGACACCCGCGAAAAACGCCTCACCGCTGGTGGCGCCGTACATGACGGTGTTGCCAACGATGATGTTTTGTGCAGGCACGCCGCGGAAATCCAAGCTCGGACGCACCACCACACGACCGCCCGACAAGCCTTTGCCGGTGTAGTCATTGGCCTCGCCAATCAGGTACAGCGTGATGCCGTTGGCCAAGAAGGCGCCAAAGGATTGACCGCCGGTACCTTCCAACTGGATGCGGATGGTGTCGTCCGGCAGGCCTTCAGGGTGGACCTTGGTGACCTCGCCCGACAACATGGCACCGACCGAGCGGTTCACGTTGCGCGCGGTTTCCATGAACTTGACTTTCTCGCCCTTGTCGATGGCGACGAGGCTCTTCGCAATCAGCACGTTGTCCAAGGCTTTTTCCAAACCATGGTCTTGCGCGGCCACATGGCGCACCGGCACATCGGCAGGCACTTGGGGCACGGCCAGCAGGCGTGAGAAATCCAAGCCCTTGGCTTTCCAGTGTTCGACACCGGCTTTCATGTCGAGCAAGTCGGCACGGCCCACCAGGTCGTCGAACTTGGCGATGCCCAGCTGCGCCATGATCTGGCGCACTTCTTCGGCAATGAAGAAGAAGTAGTTGACGACATGCTCGGGCTTGCCAGTGAACTTTTTGCGCAACAGCGGGTCTTGCGTGGCTACGCCCACCGGGCAGGTGTTCAGGTGGCATTTGCGCATCATGATGCAGCCTTCCACCACCAGCGGTGCGGTGGCGAAACCGAATTCGTCCGCCCCCAACAAGGCACCGATGGCCACATCGCGGCCGGTCTTCATTTGACCGTCGGCCTGCACCCGGATACGACCGCGCAAGCGGTTCAGCACCAGGGTCTGCTGGGTTTCGGCCAAGCCGATTTCCCAAGGCGAGCCCGCATGCTTGACCGAAGACCAGGGCGATGCGCCTGTGCCGCCGTCGTGGCCGGCGATCACCACGTGATCGCTCTTGCACTTGGCCACGCCTGCCGCGATGGTGCCGACACCGATTTCGGACACCAGCTTGACGCTGATGTCGCTGTGCGGCGCCACGTTTTTCAGGTCGTGAATCAGCTGCGCCAAATCTTCAATCGAGTAGATGTCGTGGTGCGGTGGCGGCGAGATCAAGCCCACGCCCGGCACCGAGTGGCGCAGTTTGCCGATGTAGTCCGACACCTTGCCGCCAGGCAGTTGACCGCCCTCGCCCGGCTTGGCCCCTTGCGCCATCTTGATCTGGATCTGATCGGCACTGGACAGGTATTCGGCGGTCACACCGAAGCGGCCCGAAGCCACCTGCTTGATGCGCGAGCGCAATGAGTCGCCGGCCTCCAGAGGCATGTCGACTTCGACGTTTTCGGCGCCGATCACGCTCTTCAAAGAATCGCCGACCTTGATCGGGATGCCTTTCAGTTCGTTGCGGTAACGCGCCGCGTCTTCGCCGCCTTCACCGGTGTTGCTCTTGCCGCCAATGCGGTTCATGGCCACCGCCAAAGTGGCGTGGGCTTCGGTGCTGATCGAGCCCAGGGACATCGCCCCCGTGGCGAAACGTTTGACGATTTCGCTGGCCGGCTCGACCTGCTCCAGCGGGATCGCCTTGGCCGGATCGATTTTGAACTCGAACAAACCACGCAGCGTCATGTGGCGCTTGCTTTGGTCGTTGATGATCTGCGCGTACTCTTTGTAGGTACTGAAGTTGTTGGCACGGGTGGAGTGCTGCAACTTGGCAATCGCATCGGGGGTCCACATGTGCTCTTCGCCACGGGCGCGCCAAGCGTATTCGCCGCCTGCGTCCAGCATGGTGGCCAGCACCGGATCGTCGCCAAACGCGGCGGTGTGCATGCGGAAGGCTTCTTCGGCAATTTCAAACACGCCAATGCCGCCCACGCGGCTGGCGGTACCGGTGAAGTACTTGCCAATGGTCTCGGCGTTGATGCCAATCGCCTCAAACAACTGCGCGCCGCAATACGACATGTAGGTGCTCACGCCCATTTTGGACATGATCTTGGACAGACCCTTGCCAATCGCTTTGATGTAGTTGTAGATGGCTTTCTCGGCCGACAAATCGCCGGACAGATCTTTGTGCATCGCGACCAGGGTTTCCATGGCCAGATAGGGGTGCACGGCTTCGGCACCGTAACCGGCGAGCACGGCAAAGTGATGCACTTCGCGGGCGGTGCCGGTTTCCACCACCAGACCGGCGGTGGTGCGCAAACCTTCAGACACCAGGTGCTGGTGGATGGCCGACAGCGCCAGCAACGCAGGAATCGCCACCTGCGTCGCGGTCACGCCACGGTCGCTGATGATCAAGATGTTGTGGCCGCCTTTGATCGCGTCCACCGCTTCGGCGCACAGCGAAGCCAGTTTGGCCTCCACGCCTTCGCGGCCCCACAGCGCGGGGTAGGTGATGTCCAGCGTGGCGCTCTTGAACTTGCCCTGGGTGGCTTGCTCGATGTTGCGCAGCTTGGCCATGTCGGCAAAGTCCAGCACCGGCTGGCTGACTTCCAGCCGCATCGGCGGATTGACCTGGTTGATGTCCAGCAAGTTGGGCTTGGGGCCGATGAAGGACACCAGCGACATCACGATCGCTTCGCGGATCGGGTCGATCGGTGGGTTGGTCACTTGCGCAAACAACTGCTTGAAGTAGTTGTACAGCGGTTTGTTTTTGTCCGACAGCACGGCCAGCGGGCTGTCATTGCCCATCGAGCCCAGGGCTTCTTCGCCGGCCTGCGCCATGGGGGCCAACAAGAATTTCACATCTTCTTGGGTGGTGCCAAAGGCCTGTTGCAAATCCAGCAAAGGCACGCTGGAAGCGGGGGCCAGCGGGGCTTCGGCCACATCGTCCAACTTGATGCGCAGGTTTTCGATCCACTGCTTGTAGGGCTTGCTGCTGGCCAGGCTCGACTTGAGTTCTTCGTCATCGATCATGCGGCCCTGTTCCAGATCGATCAGGAACATCTTGCCGGGTTGCAGACGCCATTTGCGCACGATCTTGCTTTCGGGGATCGGCAGCACGCCGGTCTCCGAACCCATGATGACCATGTCGTCGTCGGTGATGCAATAGCGCGAAGGACGCAGGCCGTTGCGGTCCAGCGTGGCGCCGATCTGGCGGCCATCGGTGAAGACGATGGAGGCCGGGCCGTCCCAAGGCTCCAACATCGCGGCGTGGTATTCGTAAAAGGCCCTGCGGCGCTCGTCCATGGTGGTGTGTTGTTCCCAGGGCTCGGGGATCATCATCATCACCGCCTGGCTGATGGGGTAACCCGCCATCGTCAGCAGTTCCAGACAGTTGTCGAAGGTGGCGGTGTCCGACTGACCAGCGAAGCTGATCGGATACAGCTTGTGCAGGTCGTTGGCCAGCACGGGCGACGACATCACGCCTTCGCGCGCCTTCATCCAGTTGTAGTTGCCCTTGACGGTGTTGATCTCGCCGTTGTGCGCCACATAGCGGTAAGGGTGGGCCAGCGGCCACTCGGGGAAGGTGTTCGTCGAGAAACGCTGGTGCACCAAGCCCAGGGCCGAGACGCAACGCTCGTCTTGCAGGTCCAGGTAATAGGTGCCGACCTGGTCGGCCAGCAGCAAGCCCTTGTAGACCGCGGTGCGGCTGGACATGCTGGGGATGTAGTACTCGTTGCCGTGCGTCAGGTTCAGGTGCTGGATCGCGGCGCTGGCGGTCTTGCGGATCACATACAGCTTGCGCTCGAGCGCGTCCTGCACGATCACATCGGCTCCACGGCCAATGAAAATCTGGCGCATGACTGGCTCTTTTTCGCGCACCGTGGGCGACATCGGCATGTCGCGGTTCACCGGCACATCGCGCCAGCCCAGCACCACTTGGCCTTCGGCCTTGACGGCACGCTCGAGTTCTTGCTCGCAAGCCATGCGCGAGGCATGCTCTTTGGGCAAGAACACCATGCCCACGCCGTACTCGCCGAATGGCGGCAGGTGCAAACCCTGTTTGGCCATCTCTTCGCGGTACAGCGCGTCAGGCAACTGAATCAAGATGCCGGCACCGTCACCCATCAAGGCGTCAGCGCCGACCGCACCCCGGTGGTCCAGGTTTTCCAAAATCTTCAGCGCCTGGGTCACGATGGCGTGACTTTTCTGGCCTTTGATGTGCGCCACAAAACCGACGCCACAGGCATCGTGTTCGTTGGCCGGGTCATACAGGCCCGCATGTTGCAAGAGTTCTTTTTCGGCTGCCGTGGTCATGGCGCACTCCTAAGGGTTTTTACGCAGATCGAAGAGTGTAGTGCACAGCACCAACCATGCCAAGCTTTTTAATCGGGGTCAGATCCCAATTAATTCAAGCCTAACCCGACCCCATAATTTATTGGGGACAGATTAAACCAATGTCTTTTTGAAAGGTCGACCCGCCTTGCCGGGCACCAGGCGGCGTGTCGTGGACTGCTGCAGCTCACCGACAAAATCAGGCGAGCCAAGCGCCCAGCCCGACAAGGCGCTGCGGGTGAGTTGCTCTTTGTCGGACGCGGCCAAACCGGCTTGCACCAGTTCGGCATAGGCTGCCTCACGGGCAAACGGCGTATTCCCCAAGCCCCAAAACAGGGCATGCGGTGTCACCAATTTATCGCTCACCTGCCCAATACAGTGCCTGTGGCTGGACCATTTGAAATCAGCCGGCTGGGCCACCATGCCCGCGCGCACCGGGTTCAAGTCGATGTAAACCATGCACGCCAACAAATAGCGCTCACTTTCAATCAGGTTGCTGCGGTAACGCCCTTCCCACAGCGTGCCGGTGCGCTGGTGCCGCGAATTGAAGTAGCGCACATAGGCCCGGCCCACCGCCTGCATCATCAGCGGCAGCCCGTCATCGGTTGGGGGCGTCAAGAGCAAATGAAAGTGGTTGTCCATGAGCACCCAGGCATGGATGGCCACTTTGAAGGTCTGCGCGTGCGCCTGCCAGAGCGCCAGCAAGCGCTCGCGGTCGGCATCGTCACGCACAATGGCTTGGCGGTCATTGCCGCGCTGAATCACATGGTGCGGATAAGCGGCAACAGTGAGGCGGGGTTGACGCGCCATAACAAAAAGCGAAAAGCCAAAGTGGAAAACCTCAGTTTAACGGGATCTGACCCCCATTAAATGGCCCCAATTAAAACCGTGATGAATGCGTCAGTCTTTTCTGTACACCTTGACGCTGAAAGCATCGGGTGCGGCTTCGCAGGCCATCACGCTGTAGATGTTGTGCAGGTCGATGAAGTAGTAATCAGCACAAGGGCCGCTGCCCCCCTGTTCCTCGGGTGCGAGGGTCTTGACGACACGGAAGATATTTGGCGGCATTTTCTCCACCACCTGCCAGTTGCGCTTGAAGTCGTCTTTGATGCTTTGCACATCGGCGGCAGCCAAGGACTGCTTTTGCGCCGATTCGAGCGCGGCTTTTTCGGCTTGTTGCAACTGACCTGCCACCTGGGCTTTGGAGACGGAGCCTTCGTAAAAGGCCACGCATCCGCTGGGTTTGGCGGGACGGGTGCCCACCCATTTGCACTTGTCGGTGCCCGGATTGAACTGCTGCTCAGAAATACCCAATCGCTGCTTGCTCTCGGTGAACCAGACACCGATCCAACGGGGGTGGATGGCATCGGCCAAAGCGGCCGTGCCTGCCAAGGCCAGCCAGCCGATGAAAGCCACGCGCAGGGCGCGAAGCCGCCAAGGCGAATGCACACAAAAACGCATTGAAATCTCCAAAAGCTGAATGACCCAAACAGCTTTCATTTTAGGGGGTGGCACCGGCCACAGGCTCGGGCAAGCCCGGGAATCGGCTGAGCGCCAACGTGTCCAAACCAAACTCGTGCAGCAAAGCCAACAAGCGCTCGGCGGCCACACGCTTTTTCTGCCCGGTGTAACGCGCCAAGATCAGCTCGTTTTTCATGCTGTGCTCCCAACCCACCAACTCGGTCACCGTGACTTGGTAGCCCATCGCTTCCAGATACAAACAGCGCAGCACATTGGTCAACTGGCTGCCCATCTCGCGGGTGTGCAAGGGATGGCGCCACAGCTCAGCCAAGGGTGTGCGCTGCAAATTCAGCGCCTTGTTGTGCCGCAAGTGCGCCGCCAATTCGGCTTGGCAACAGGGCACCAGCACCATGAAGCGGGCCTTTTTTTGCAAGCCAAAGGCGATGGCATCGTCGGTGGCGGTGTCACAGGCGTGCAGGGCCGTGACCACGTCGATGCGCGCAGGCAGCGCGTCTGATTGCGCCGATTGCGCCACCGTCAGATTCAAAAACTGCATGCGCTCAAAGCCCAAATGCTGGGCCAACGCGCGCGAGGACTCGACCAATTCCGCGCGCGTTTCGATGCCGTAAATCGTGCCCCGCCCCAGCGCCTTGAAAAACAGGTCGTAAATGATGAAGCCCAAGTACGACTTGCCCGCACCGTGGTCGGCCAAGGTGGGGCCTTGCTCGGTGGCTGGTAACTCTTGCAGCAATTTTTCAATGAACTGAAACAGGTGATACACCTGCTTGAGCTTGCGCCGCGAGTCTTGGTTCAGCTTGCCCTCGCGGGTCAAGATGTGCAGGGCTTTGAGCAGCTCGATGGACTGGCCGGGGCGCACTTCGGACGGCAAGGACTCTGCTACAGCGGGTTTTTTTTTAGGCATCTTGGTTCTAGCCGTTGTTTTGATCTTGTTGAGTCACCAAGTGCATGGCCATCATCAGGTCCACCACCTCAATGCCTTCTTTCATAGGATAGTTGTGCGCAACGGGGGCAACCAACAGCTTTCGCGCAGCCTGTAAATCCGTAGCAGCCTGATAAAAGCCTTTAGAAACAGTAGGCGCACTGGAGCGCTTGACTTCAATCGTCCATGTTTGCTGGTTTCGGAAAGTCAGCACCAAGTCCACCTCAGCGCCATTGCTCGTTCGGTAAAAGCTGGCCTCGGCCTGAGGCGCTGCGTTGATCAACTGCTCCACCACAAAGCCTTCCCAGCTTGAACCCGCTATCGGGTGGCCCAGCACCGCATCGAGATTCGACAAGCCTAATAAAGCATGTACCAACCCACTGTCGCGCACATACACCTTGGGCGAGCGAATCAAACGTTTACCCACATTGCCATGCCATGCTGGCAAGCGGCTCACCAGCATCAGATCGCATAACAAGTCGATGTATCGGCTCACAGTTTGGCCGCTGATCGCTAACGCCCCCGCAAGCTTGGACAGATCCAACAACTCGCCTTGGTGATGCGCCAACATGGTCCACAAGCGTCGCAAGGTCGTCGCGGGTATGCGGGGGCCAAGGGCTGGAATGTCTTTTTCCAAATAAGTGGCAATGAACACCTCGCGCCACGTCATGCTGTCCGCATCGGTTGGAGCCAACCATGACAAAGGGAACCCGCCGCGCACCCACAAGGCATTGAGGTCCCCCACGCTGTGAGTGCCCGTGAAAATTTCTGACGCTTGAAGCGGCGGCAGCTCCACATAAGCCACCCGCCCCGCCAAGCTTTCGCTGGATTGCTGCAACAACACGCCAGTGGCCGAACCCAGCAACAAGAACTGCCCACTGGCTTGGCCCATGCGGCGACGCTGATCAATCACGCCACGCAAAATGCCAAACAACTCGGGCATGCGCTGCACCTCGTCCAAGATGACCAGCTGCTGGGCATGCGCCATCAAGAAAGCTTCGGGGTCATCCAACTGCCTTTGTGCGGAAGGCAGCTCAAGGTCTAAATAAAGCGCATCGGGATACAGCGTTTTTTGGGCAAACGCCAACGTGGTTTTGCCCACCTGGCGCGGCCCGAGCAGCCCTACGGCAGGAAACTGCTGCAACAGTTGGATGAGCTTTTGCTGGAATTGGCGCGGGTACATCCATGTATTTTATCCAATTAATGGAGAAAATACATGGTTATTTCGAGTTTAAAAACTTTACCTTTGATGGCTACTTGAGTGACGAACACCATTTGCTTTTTTGATGGCTCCATTGCCCATAAGGTGTGGAGCATTCTCAAAAGCCGGGGCGATTCAAATCAGCGGACACACCCGCCAAGCCGTGGCCCAGTCCTTCGGTCCAATCTACAGCGGCCAAAATTCCCTCACATCATGGCCACTTCAACGGGCTTGTCCAACAAACGGATCAGATCGCGGTTTCGCGCGACCTATCCTTATTCGTTAGACCGGCACACCCAAGCCATGCAATGCTTCATCAATTTTCCTGTAATAGATCGCCCACTCACCGTCATCAGTTTCGAGGGCGAGCTTCGGACAGTCAAGCACTTCGAACAAGGTGTCGGTCAGACCTCGGTAGTCCCTGTACATTGAGATGAGGCCCTCCACCCCTGCGAGTTGCCGTCGCACCGCGTACGGCGAGCGCAATTTCCAACCCAGCTGGTACTCCTTCCAATCGGGACCGCGCATCTCTAGTATTTTGCGCATCGCATGCTGTAGATCGCGCTGACGGAAGTAAACGACCATCGGGCGCAGTGGAGCAAGAACGTGCATCAGATCGAACATGTGATCGGAAATTTCGCTCCGCGCCATTTCCATCATGAACAGATTGGTCAAATCACCATGGAACAACTGTCCGTCCATGACAGTCACAAAGTCGTCCTGGAGTCGATCTGCCACGAAGCGCGCCCACTTCTCACGCACTCGCGCGCCGAGTTCAGCCGTATCAATGTCCATCCAGGGCATGAAAAAATCAGGCAGGTCGTCAGATGCACGCACAGGGTGCGGATCGGCAGCTTCGGTGTACGTCGCGACCTGTGAGCCCGCTGCGGCGAGCTTCTCACTAAAGCGCCGAGTGGCCGTTGACTTCCCCGAACCCATGATGCCTTCGAAGACCACGAGTCGGCACTGGTTGGTCCTAACCGAGGCTGGCATTGATGGCATTACGTGGAGGTCACCGGCGCTGCGCGGCTTTATCGCGCAGCGTCCGGTGGACCGCAGGGTTATGCGTCGGATACATAAATGCCATTACTACCCTTTTGAAAGACCGGCTTCAACGGCAAGTTGTTGAAGAGCAGCTTGCGCAGCAGGAAGCCCGTCAACGTATGCTTGGCGCTCCTCGTTACTTGACATGTGAGAAAGGATCAAACTTTCTTCCTCCGTGAGAGTGATCTCCGTCTTGAATGTCTTCCCACTCGCATTATGGGTCAGAGACAACTCTATGTCGTACTTGGGTTTGTAGATGCGAAATTCGACCTCCGAACCTGACAAGTCAATGGGCTTCGATTTGCCTGTCGCTTTGTCGAAGCGCAAGAGCCGCATGGTTTGGTGAAAACGGTGTCCTTGCACCAACTCAAAGTTGAGGCGATTGGCTTCACATTCAGTGCGTGTTCGATATCGAATATCGGCGTCGTGCGTGAACACAAGCGCCTTCGAAAACGCGCCTAAGGTCAGCATATGGCCTTCCCAGAAATTGATGACGTTCGTAAGAATTTCCAGCAAATTGCGTTCCGACCCGTCAGTTAGCTTCACAACTACAGTCTTCTGGACATAGCGGTAGGCTCCTGCCTCATCTTCGTACTCGATGAATATGAGTTGCTCGCCTAAATTTTCAGCATCTGTGACAAGCGGAGCTCCATGGGATGTCATGCTGTTCAGTGCTTTGTGCTTCGATGCGTTTACGACATCGCCGAGGAGCGCATAGTCGGGACAAAGGCGCTCTACGGTGGCACGCGACAGAGACCCAGTCGGTAGGTGTTCCCGCAAGTGGAAGAGCGCTGAAGCAGCGGTCAATGCCGCTCGGAGGTCACGACTCCGACCAGCAACCCCATCGTTACAAATATCGCGGTACTCGATGAACGACGAGACGACGTTCTCGTGATAGTAAGCGGTCAGATCATCAAACACAGCGGTTCAGCCTCGTATGAGTGGCAAGACGCTCAACGTGATGTAGACCGCAAAACCCGGTGGATACATCCGGGCACAGTCGATACATCTTTGGAAAGAAATGGCTGCAAGCCGCTTGCACCTTGGCTCACAGACCCATATTCTGTGATTTCATACAGGTATAAATTTGCCATGAAACCCGGTACCCCTTCCTTGCAGTCCACCCGCTTAATCGATCAAGTGCGCGAGTGGGTTCGATATATGCACTATAGACTCAATACGAATAAATATTAGTTCTAATATTTTCTATTTTTGTCGGACAGCGCAGGCGATGCAATGCCTCACCCCAAGGACATACAGGCGGCTGAAGTCATGGGGTTTTTGACCATGCTGGTTGCAGAGCGGTATGTCTCCAGCAGCACGCACATTGCCTTGCAACACAGTTGCTGCAAGCGCATACAAGCCTAACTCGCTACCCGCCCACCCTTGCCCCAAGCCCCAACGCCGCCCACCCCTCAAGTCCCAACTTATTCAACACCTCAATATTACGTTCAAAGATGAGCGACGCATCTGGGTAGGCCTCCACGGCTTTGTCGATGCTGGCTTCGCGCAGCAAGTGCAGCGTGGGGTAAGGCGAGCGGTTGGTGTAGTTGCTGATGTCGTCGGCCTCGGTGCCGCCAAATTGGTAGCGCGGGTGAAAGTCGGCCACTTGCAGCACGCCGTCCAGTTCCAGGTCCGTCAACACCTCGTCGCAGTCGGCCAAGAAATCGTTGAAATCCAAAAAGTCAGGCAAGGCCAGGGGCGCAATCAACAGCGTGGTGTCTAACTGGTTCGGGTCAGCCTCGGCCAAATGCTGCAGCTCTTCGCGCAACAGGGCCAACACATCGGCGGGCTTGGCGGATGCGCAGACACGGTAACGCAACATGTCTTTGACCACGACCGCTTTGGCAAAGGGGCACAGGTTCAAACCCACCACGGCTTGCAACAGCCACTTTTGTGTGTCTTCGATGACGGTGCGCTCTTGCTGCGGGGTGAGTGCTGGCTGCGGATCTGGGTCAGTCATGGTTTTCTTTCTTGTGCAACGCCCGACCAATGAAGTGCGCCAACACCGCACCCGCCAAACTGAGTGTGGCGGTGACGGCCCACGTCCACTGCCAGCCGCCCACACTGGCAGCCACCCAAGCCACCAGCGGCGGCCCTGCAAATTGACCCAGCGCCGAAAGCTGCTGCATGGAGCCCACGGTGGTGGACACCGTGCCTTCGCTGGGTGCCAAACGCAAAGCGCAGGAAAACAAAGTGCCGGGAATCAAGCCGCCCACGGCCGAGAACATCACCACGCAGACAAAGCGCAGCGCGGTGGGCAAGCCTTCGCCTTGCCATGCGGCATACGCGCCGACCGCGCCCAAGGCCATGCAGGCAAAGCCGATGGACAGCAATCTTTTCGGCGGCCAGCCACGTTGCAACAAACGGCCCGACAGAATGTTGCCGCTCACATTGGCCAAGGCCACGCAGGCTGACAACACACCCGCTGTGCCTGCGGCCAAACCCAGCTCGGCATAGACCGTGGGCAAAAAACCCACCACGGCCAACCACTGCGATGAATACACCGCAAACGTGAGCGCCACGAGCCAAGGGCCGGGACTTTGCAGGGTGAGCGCCAGGCGCTGAGGCCACGCATCGTTGCCTGCATTCTGTGCAGGTGCAGGCGGCGGCACATCCGGCACGCACAGCCACACGGCCACCCCCGCCAAGGCGGCCACTGCGCCCAGCAGCCACCACCACGCCGACCAGTTCAAACCCGCAATCACCCCAGGCCCGAGCAGCAACGCCAGCGCACTGCCCGTGGGCATGTAGGTGCCCCACCAACCCATGCGACCGCTGAGCTGCGAGGCATCCACCGTGCGACGAATCAGTGCAGGCGCTGGCATCACCACCAGCAAAAAGCCCAAGCCCTCTAAGCCACGCAAGAACAACAAGCCCCCGGCATCGGTCACAAAACCCCCGCTGATGCTGGCAAGCGACAACAGGCTCAGACCCATCAACATGCTGCGGCGCAGACCCAAGCTGTCGGCACTCAGGCCCACGGCCAAGCCCAGTGTCATGCTGGCCACTTGCACCGCAGACAGCAAGAACCCGGCTTGGACCAAGCTGATGTGGAGTGCGCCCTGCAGCACCGGCAAAGCGGGCGGCAGCTTGCCCACATGCAGCGCAGCGCACACGCCCGCCAACACGATGACCCAGGAAGGGTGAATGCCAAAGCGATGCGTGCTCATGCGCAGAAGATGCAGCGGGGTTTATGCCGTCAGGCGTGCGTGTTCACGCGTAGCGAAACGATCGGTCATGCCCGACAAATAGTCGGCCACGGCACGCGGCACGTCGCTGCGCTGGGCGTAGGCCGCAGGCATTTCTTGGGGCTGGGCCAGGTAGACGGCGAACAAGTCATGCACCACGTCACGCGCCCAATGGGTGGTTTCCATAACTTGGGGGTGGCGGTACAAATTGCGGAACAAAAACGATTTGAGCGCTTTCGACTCTTCGTACATCGCCGCGCTGAACTTGACCAACGGCGGGCACTGGCGGGCTTCGTCTGCGCTGGCCGGCGCGTGTGTGTCGAGCGCCGCGCGGGTGGTGTGGATCACGTCGTACACCTGGTCGCTCAACATGCGGCGAATGGTTTCGTACAACACGCGCCGGCCTTGCAGCTGGGGGTATTCGGCCAAGGTTTGCGCGTGGTAGCGGGCAAACAACGACACGTCTTGCAACTGCTCCAGCGTCAGCAAGCCCGAGCGCACGCCGTCGTCAATGTCGTGCGCGTTGTAGGCGATTGCGTCGGCGAGGTTGCACAACTGCGCTTCGAGGCTGGGTTGGGTGCCGTTCAAAAACCGGGCGGCCACGCCTCCCGGCTCTTGCGCGTTGATGATCTCAGCATGGCGGCGCGCGCAGTGTTTGAGCACGCCCTCGCGGGATTCAAAGGTGAGGTTCAGCCCGTCAAAGGCGGGGTAGCGCTCTTCCAAATGGTCGACCACGCGCAGGCTTTGCAGATTGTGTTCAAAGCCACCGTGCGCCGCCATGCAGGCATTGAGTGCGTCTTGTCCGGCATGGCCAAACGGCGTGTGGCCCAGGTCGTGCGCCAGGGCAATGGCTTCGACCAGGTCTTCGTTCAAGCCCAGTGCGCGCGCGATGGAGCGGCCCAGTTGTGCCACTTCCAGCGAGTGGGTCAACCGGGTGCGGAACAAATCGCCTTCGTGATTTAAAAAGACCTGGGTTTTGTAGACCAGACGCCGAAAGGCGGTGGAATGCACGATGCGGTCGCGGTCTCTTTGAAAATCGCTGCGCGTGGGCGCGGCCTGCTCTGCAAAGCGCCGTCCCCTGGACTGCGCTGGGTCGCAGGCATACGGGGCCAGCAGCGCTGTGCTCATCCGTGGGCGCAGCAATGCGCGATGACTTCGCGCACCAGCGCGTCGGGAGCGCCTTGCACAGCGGCCTGACCGGGGCTTTGAATCACCACGAACTTGATGTCGCCGCCCTCGGCTTTTTTGTCCAGCCGCATGTGCGCCAGGTAATGCCCGGCGTTGTCTTGCGCGTCGATGACCGGGGCACGGGTCGGCAAACCGGCGCGGGCAATGAGTGCGGTCAATCGCGCCACAAAAGCGCTGTCCACCAGGCCCAGGCGCTCAGACAGTTGCGCGGCCATGACCATGCCACAGCCCACCGCCTCGCCATGCAACCACACGCCAAAACCCAAGCCCGCTTCGATCGCATGGCCAAAGGTGTGGCCAAAATTCAAAATCGCGCGCAGCCCGGATTCGCGCTCGTCTTGCCCGACCACGTGGGCTTTGATCTCGCAGCTGCGCTCCACCGCGTGCGCCAATGCGGCAGGGTCGCGCGCCATGAGTGCATCGATGTGGGCTTCGATCCAATCGAAAAACACCATGTCGGCAATCGGGCCGTACTTGATGACTTCGGCCAACCCGGCACTGAGTTCCCTTGCGGGCAAGGTTTGCAGGCTGTTCAAGTCACAAACCACCAGACGGGGCTGGTAAAAAGCCCCGATCATGTTTTTACCCAGCGGGTGGTTGATGGCGGTCTTGCCACCCACCGACGAATCCACCTGCGCCAGCAAGGTGGTCGGCACCTGAACAAAGGGCACGCCGCGCATGTAGCTGGCGGCAGCAAAACCGGTCATGTCGCCCACCACGCCGCCGCCCAAAGCAAACAGCACGGTTTTGCGGTCGGCACCCTGGCCCAGCAAGGCGTCAAAAATCTGGTTCAAGGTGGCCCAGTCTTTGTGCGCTTCGCCGTCGGGCAAAGTCACTGTGTGCACTTGTTTATAGCGACCACTCAGCGCCTGGCGCAACTGCGCCTCGTACAAGGGCGCGACCGTGGTGTTGGTGACGATCAACGCGGTGGCGGCCTGCGGCACCTGCGCATAGGTGGCGGCCTGGCCCAGCAGGCCCGCGCCAATGGCGATCGGGTAGCTGCGCTCTTGCAGGTCAATCTGCACCGAAGTTGTGGGAAGGATGTCGTTCATAGCCCCAAGTTTAGGGCACAGACGCGGCTGAAAACAGCTCAGGCTTGGGGCGTGGGCGCGGTGCCCGGCAAAACCTGGTTTTTCATAGGCAAGTCGCCCGCCATCTCCAATTGCATGATGATCATGTTGATCAAGGCGGCCACGCTGGGCCGACCGGTGTCGATGACGTAATGCGCGGTGTCGCGGTACAAGGGATCACGGGTTTCGTACAGGGTGCGCAACCGCTGCACCGGGTCGCTGACTTGCAGCAAGGGGCGGTTCACGTCATGCCGCACGCGCCGGTAGACCTCTTCGGGGCTGGAGCGCAAATACACCACGCGGCCGCGTTCTTTCAAACGCTCGCGGTTGATGGCGCGCAGCACCGAGCCGCCGCCCGTGGACAACACGCCTTGGTGGCGCAGGCTCAGATCGTCGAGCACCCCTTCTTCGATGTCGCGGAAACGCTCTTCCCCTTCGCGGTTGAAAAACTCGCGGATCGAGCAACCCAGGCGCTGTTCGATGACATGGTCCGAATCAACAAAAGGCAAGCCCAGGCGACGCCCCAATTGGCGGCCAATCGTCGATTTACCGGAGCCTGGTAGGCCTACAAAAATGATACTCAAGGGAGAAACATCACTCAGATGAGAAAAATAGCGCTGTACCAGCGCCCGCCAGCACCCTGAAAGTCCCTGACGTGTCCAATGGCTGAAGTGTATGCGAGGCGGCTTAGCGGGATTCAAGGGACACCGGGCGGGGTCACATCGGCCATCACACGGGGCGTGATGAAAACCAATAACTCGGTCCTGCGCGACACCTTCTGCTGGTTCTTGAAGAGCCACCCCAGCATCGGCAGCTCGCCCAATCCGGGCACGCGCGCAGCGTCATCTTTATCAGACTGCTCATAAATGCCGCCAATCACCACGGTGCCGCCGTTTTCCACCAACACCTGGGTGCGCACATGCTTGGTATTGATCGAATAGCCCGCAGGCGTCAAGGTGCCCACACTGTCTTTGTTCACATCCACCTCCAAAATCAGGCTGCCTTCGGGGGTGATTTGCGGGGTCACTTCCAACTTGAGATTGGCTTTGCGAAAGGACACCGCCGTGGCCCCGCTGGCGGTGGCCATTTGGTAAGGCAGCTCGGTCCCCTGCTCAATCAGCGCCTTGGTTTGGTCGGCCGTCACCACCCGCGGACTGGACACCACTTTGCCTTTGCCGTCGGCCTCTAAGGCCGAGATCTCTAAATTCAAAAATTTGTCGGCCGCCGCATTGAACAAGGACACGGCCACGCTGGCGGGTGAGTTCAGAGTTTGTCCCGCGGCACCCGCAGGCAGGTTCACCATGTTGCCGCCGACCACGCCCGCGCTGGTCGAATTAACCAGGCCCCCCACGGCGGCCGTTAAAGGCTTGCCCTGCTGGGACAAAGGCATAGCAAAGCCACCGCCCAAACGGACCCCCAAAGACTGACCAAACTGATCGTCTGCCTCGACGATGCGCGCCTCGATCATGACTTGGCGCACCGGAACGTCCAGTTTGGCAATCATGGTTTGAAGGACCTGGGTGTGCGATGGCACATCGGTGATGAACAATTGGTTGGTGCGGGGCTCTGCCAGTAAGAGACCCCGGTTGCTGAGCCACCGCGCTCCGCCGGGGCCAGAGGGGGCCAGTCTTTGCGCTACATCGCCTGCTTTGGCATATTTCAAAGTGATCACGATGTGCTGCAACGGCACCAAAGCTTGCAAGGTGTGTTGATTTTCCAGATTTTGCTTTTCACGATGCAGCCATTCGTCTTGGGGTGCGACCCAAACCACATTGCCTTGGCGGCGAAAACTCATGCCCTTGGACTGTAAAACGATGTCCAAGGCCTGGTCCCAGGGCACATCCATTAACCGCACGGTGGCAGCACCTTTCACTGCATCTGAGGCAATGATGTTGATGCGTGTGAAATCGGCAATGACTTGCAACAAGGCACGCAACTCAATGTGCTGAAAGTTCAAAGAAATTTTTTCGCCGCTGAAAGGCGCACCAAAGGCCAACCCAAAAGGACCGGGGGTCCCTGCCTCTTTGGCGCTCCAGGGCCCCTGCGGCGACAAGGCCGGTGACAGCCGCAGTGAAGGTTCCAGCGTTTGTGCCACCGACGCGCGCAGTGGAATCAGGCCCCAAAAAGCCAGGACAGCCAGAACAGCCAGGGTGGCCGTCATCCCCTGAGGACACGCGCCGAAACACTTGTGCTTCATGGACGGCTCTCCATCAGGGGTTCGCCACTGGCCGAAATGGCAAGGTGGTTAAACGCGCGGTCCATCGGCCATCCTGTTGCTTGGCCGGCTGACTCAAGACCAGCTGGTTTGCCTCCAGGCGCACCACCTTGGCACTCTCTGAACCGAGGACATCCCCCTGGGCCACACGAAACAATCCTGCGGGGGTCTGAACCAGGGCAAAAATTTCGCCAGCGCTGGTCAAGCTGCCCACCAGGGTCAACTTTTCCAAGGGCCAACGGCGCAAAGGGGGAACATCTTCGCCCTCAGGTTGCATCGGTGTGGGAAGCCGCGGCGCAGGCCGACTGAAGGGGTCAAAACGGGTCGATCCAGCCGACTGAGACAGAGGGGCGGCCACAGGCTTTTCTTCAGCTTGGCCCAGCGCTCGATGCACAGCAGGGTTGTGCGCTGCCGGGTTGTGCGCTGCCGGGCCCACCTCGTTCTGTAGGTACAAATGCAGCAATGCCTCCAATGACACCTTGGCGCTCGTAGGCCACCCTGAAGGCGCGCCAGGCTGTGCCGTCAGAATCCATTTTTCAGGTACCCACAAGGGGTTCATTTGGAACACGGCATGGCTCCAAGCCACAATTTGAGAAAAACTGCCGTGCAGGCGCAAATGCAAGGGTTGCACGCTGAAACCCTGCGATGCATGTGAGCGATCGGGCTTGAACAATTCCATTTGCAAACCCTGCTGTTGCGCTTGAAGGTACAAAGCCATCAGCACAGACTGAACTTGGTCCGGGGCTGGCCAGCCCCTGTGGGTGAACGACTCGGCCTGGACAGTGCCTGCGTTGACCGAAGTTTGCGATTTCAATGCGTGTAAACGTTCACGCTGTGATTGCAATTGGGTTTGCAATGCCTGGTGCGCCTGGGTGAGCCCCTCATCTTCTTGGCCGCTGTGGGGCCACAACAGCCAGACGCAAAGTGCACTGAACGTGAACCAACCGATGGCGCTCGCTACCAGTGCCTGAACCGGCCACATCGCCCACTCACGCCATGCGCCTTCACGCAAACTGCGCCATGCCGCACTCAGCGCTGCGCCGTCTGGCCAAGTCAAGGGTTGCGTCAGCCAGTTCATGGCGTTTGAGGGGTTTGAGGCGCCTGCGGTGCCCCCCCACCTCCAGGCAGTGCCGATTTGCCGCTGCTGGCGGTGGCCAAAAGGCCCGGCTCGCTCCACCGGCCCTGCGCCACATAGCGCAACCCCGCCTGAGCTTGTCCTGCCAAGGCGGGTGCGGCCGCGACCTCCAACAGGGTGGGGCTTTGCTGCCAGGGACCATGGGGCGAGAGCGCCTGCAAGAGTTGGTTGACGCCCTGAACCGAGGTGGCGGGCCCTTGCAGTTGCCAAGCCGCCCCCTCCACCCGCCATTCCTGCACTTGCACATCAGCAGGCCACTGCGCTGCCATTTGTTTGTGAATGGCCACCAACCGCAAGGCACGCTGCCGCAAAGCCTGGACATGCAGCCCACTTTCTTGAAGTTGCCTGGCTTCTATTTGCGCTTGTTGCAGCTGAGCTGTTTGTTGCTGTAAGTCTTTCAACTGTGCCTGCGCGGCCTGGATACCGTCTTGCAACAGCGCGCGTTCGGCCTCTTGTGCGTGCATCAGCAGGGCCACCCAGGCCCCACCGCACAAAGCAGAAAAGCACCAACCCAGGCTCACCGTCCAGCGGCGCAAAGCGCTCGCCCTGTCCCCCAGGGGCAAAAGGTTCCAGGGACTCATGCACCCGCACCCTGGCGCGCCATTTCGCAGGCCAGATGCCACTGGGGTTTCAGGCCAGCGTCCATTCCAACAAGGTCTTGCTGGGCGGGTGGTTGTGCAGGCTCCAACCCCAATAAACACAAATGCAAACCTGCACTTCGGCTCATCTGCTGTGCCGCCTGCACCAAGACGCGAGGACAAGCCAGCCAAAGCACCTGCAAGGACGCTGTCGATGGGGCCCCCAGCGCCCCGGGCAAGGGGGCAACGACCACGCGGTAATCGAAGGCCACTTGGTCCCACGCCAGTGACAGCACCTCGCTGGCGCGCCAGTTCACTTGGGCACGGATATCGCGGTCAGGCAGATCCGCGTCCAGCTGCAAGCTTTGTTGCACGACGCGGTCCGCAGGCAGGCCCATGGCCAATTTCTGACAGCGCATGCCCGAACGCCGCCACACACTCTGCACGGCAGCGCCCAGCCGGGCGGGGTCAATCTCGGTACCTGGCCCTTGCAGCGCGCCTTGCGGCCATTCCTCTTGGCCCCAGCGGTGGCCAGGGGAATGCGCTGGCCTGGTTGGACGCCACTCCACCAAAGACAGGCTCTGGGCGTTGAACGATAAACCCAAGCAAACAGGGACACGAAACCTCCATGAATCCCAGAACGTTTTCATCGTGCCTCTCTGTCTTATTTTTTTGAATTATTAAGAATTCATTTTTTACCACCGATAGATTGTTTTGAAAACAGGGTTAGCTTTGATATTCAAGGCTCGGGGGTTTTTATAATGAGACGCGCTCTCTTGCGCCCAGCCCATGCCAAACTCACCTCAAAACGCAGCCTCCAAGACCGATCGCCCAGCCGTCACGCCCCGCCATTGGCTGGTCAGCATCTTGTTGTGGATTGTCGGATTGGGTGTGGCAGGTGTGCTGTCCCTGGTCCTGATCACGGGCGTGTCCTTGGTCATGGCCTACCCCAATTTGCCAGACATCTCTGATCTGGCCGAGTACAGCCCCAAATTGCCGCTGCGCATTTTCACCGCCGAGGGGGATTTGATTGGCGAATTTGGTGAGGAGCGTCGCAACCTCACACCGATCAACGAAATCCCGCAAATCATGAAGGACGCGGTGCTGTCGATCGAAGACGCCCGCTTTTACCAGCATGGCGGCGTCGATTATTTGGGCATCGTGCGGGCCGGATTGGCCAACTTGGGCAAGCGCAAGAGCCAGGGCGCCTCGACCATCACCATGCAGGTGGCGCGCAATGTGTACCTGTCCACCGAGAAAACCTACACCCGCAAGATTTACGAAATCTTGCTGACCTTCAAGCTGGAACACATGTTGACCAAGGACCAAATCTTGGAAATCTACATGAATCAGATTTTCTTGGGCAACCGGGCTTATGGCTTTGCCTCGGCCTCGGAGGCCTACTTTGGCAAACCGCTGAAAGACATCACCATTGCTGAAGCCGCCATGCTGGCGGGTTTGCCCAAAGCGCCCTCGGCCTACAACCCCATCAGCAATCCCAAGCGGGCCACCGTGCGTCAGCAGTACATCATTGAGCGCATGCTGGAGAATAAATTCATCACCTCCGCGCAAGCCGAAAAAGCCAAAGCGGAAGTCCTGCACATCCGCTCCAGTGCGGACAAACAGAAAGTCCACGCCGAATATGTGGCCGAAACTGTGCGTCAGTTGATTTACGCCCAATACGGCAACGAGACTTACACCCGCGGCATGAACGTCTTCACCACGCTGAATTCGGTGGACCAAGATGCGGCCTACAAAGCCCTGCGTCAGGGCATCATGGATTTTGAGCGGCGTCAGATTTACCGCGGTCCTGAAAAATTTGTCACCCTGCCCGCCAATCTCAAAGACTTGGAAGATGCGATTGACGAAGCCCTGGAAGAAACCCCAGACAACGGTGACCTGATGTCGGCCGTGGTGTTGGAAGCGTCGCCGCGCAAAGTGGTGGCGGTGCGGCAAAACGGTGAGCAGTTTGAGATCACCGGCGAGGGCCTGCGCCCAGCGCAATCTGGCTTATCGGACAAAGCCTCCCCCACCATTCAAATTCGGCGCGGTGCCGTGATTCGTGTGGTCAAACAAGCCAAGGGTTGGGAGATCACGCAGTTGCCCGAGGTCGAAGGAGCGCTTGTGGCGCTGAACCCCAAAGACGGCTCTATCAAAGCTTTGGTGGGCGGCTTTGATTTTGTGAAAAACAAATTCAACCACGTGACCCAAGCTTGGCGCCAACCCGGCTCGAGCTTCAAACCCTTCATTTATTCGGCAGCGCTGGAAAAAGGCTTCACGCCGGCCACCGTGGTGAACGATGCCCCTTTGTTTTTTGATGCCGGCGTGACCGGCGGTCAGCCCTGGGAGCCCAAAAACTACGACGGCACGTTTGACGGGCCGATGACGCTGCGCCGTGGCTTGGCCAAATCCAAAAACATGATTTCGATTCGGGTGTTGCAATCGGTGGGCGCTCGCAATGCCCAAGACTGGATTACCCACTTTGGATTTGAGGCAGAAAAGCACCCGGCCTATCTCACCATGGCTTTGGGTGCGGGCTCGGTCACACCGATGCAAATGGCCACAGGTTATGCAGTGTTTGCGAATGGCGGCTACAAAGTGCCGCCTTTTTTGATTTCCAAAATCACCGACCAGCGCGGCAAAGTGCTGATTCAAACAGCACCTGCCGAGATCACCGAAGAGCAGCGCGTGATTCCAGCCCGGAATGCCTTCACCATGACCAGCTTGTTGCAAGAGGTGACCCGCTCGGGCACCGCGGCGCGCGCCCAAGCCACCCTCAAACGACCTGATGTGTATGGCAAAACCGGTACCACCAACGACGCCATGGACGCCTGGTTTGCCGGCTACCAACCTCAATTGGCGGCGATCGTGTGGATCGGCTATGACACCCCGCGCAAGCTGGGCGACCGAGAGACCGGTGGCGGATTGAGTTTGCCGATTTGGATCCGTTTCATGGAAACCGCGCTGCGCAACATCCCAGTGCAAGAACCCAGCGCGCCCGAGGGCTTGGTGCAAGTCAACGGCGAGTGGTATTTCACCGAGCACGGCGCCAATGGCGGTGTCCGCAACTTGGGCGGCACGAGCGCCACAGGCGCCCCGAATGCCAACGGCAAACCAGACGGTGACGCCCCCGCCCCCCTGCCCAAGGGCGATGAGCGTTCCCGCATCCTGGATCTGTTCCGAAATTGAACGTGCGCTCAGCCCAAAGTTGACGCTGACTTGAACACCAACGGCAGACCGGCTTGCTCGGACGCATAGCGACTCAAATTGGCAAAAAACTCACCCTGGCCCTTGGTGTCCTGCCAAGTTCCTTCAACCAACTTGTAGTGATAGCCACCCGACTTCGCCGCCATCCAGACCTCGTGCAATGGTTTTTGCAGGTTCAAAATGATTTGGCTGCGGTTGGCAAAGCTCAATGTGATCATGCCGCCCGTCCTTTGGTTGTCGATGTCCGCATCGGTTTCCTCGTTGAGACGGTCACAGGCTTGTTCAACGGCCAACAAAAGATGTTCAGCTTGGTCTAGGAATTCGAGATCGGTCATTACAATTTGGTGCATGTTGAAGGTGGGTTCAATTTTAGTCATTCGCTCCGGACTGGCACTTTGCGTGTTGGCGGTGCTCGGCTGCGGCCAAAAAGGCCCCTTGGAAAAACCCTCTGGCGAAGCCGCCATGGGACGCGCCACGTTGATTGAGACCTTGACCCCTGACGCCATGCGCCAGCACCAAGCGTCGCCGCCCACTTCCCCACCCCCTGTTTCACCCCCACCTGTTTCACGATGACCGTCTCCACACTCCCGGGCCACCCTTTTATTGCCTACCAAGATGGTGCGCTTTGCGTGGAGCAAGTTCGTTTGTCGGATCTGGCCCAGACCCATGGCACCCCGTTGTTCGTGTACTCGAAAGCGGCCATGCTGTCGGCCCTGGCTGCCTACCAGCGCGGTTTTGCGGGCCGCCAGGCGCAGATTTGCTACGCCATGAAAGCCAATTCCAGCCTGGCTGTGTTGCAAGTCTTTGCCCAAGCCGGTTGTGGATTTGACATCGTCTCGGCGGGTGAACTGGCGCGGGTGCTGGCGGCTGGCGGCGATCCGGCGAAAGTTATTTTTTCAGGCGTGGGTAAAACCCGCGCAGAAATGCAGCAAGCCTTGCAAGTGGGCATTGGCTGCTTCAACGTGGAAAGCACGGCCGAGTTGGACGTGCTGAGCCAGGTGGCCACCGCCATGGGTCGCACAGCGCCAGTGAGTCTGCGCGTGAACCCGAACGTGGACCCCAAAACGCACCCTTATATTTCCACCGGCCTGAAAGGCAATAAGTTTGGCGTGGCGCACGAAGACACCGTGCGCATTTACCAACACGCGGCCAGCCTGCCGGGCCTGAAAGTGGTGGGCATTGACTGCCATATCGGCTCACAAATCACCGAGGTCACCCCCTATCTGGATGCGATGGACCGGGTGCTGGACCTGGTCACCGAGATCGAGGCCGCAGGGGTGCCGATTCACCACATCGACTTTGGTGGGGGTCTGGGCATCAACTACAACGGCGACACGCCCCCCGAGGCCGACGCCTTGTGGGCCCAGTTGCTGGCCAAGTTGGATGCGCGCGGTTTTGGCGACCGTCAACTGATGATCGAACCCGGCCGCTCCTTGGTCGGCAATGCCGGGGTCTGCTTGAGCGAGGTGCTGTACCTCAAGCCGGGGGAGCAAAAAAACTTTTGCATCATCGATGCGGCGATGAACGATTTACCGCGTCCGGCCATGTACCAAGCGTTTCACCACATCACGCCCTTGCAAGTGCGCGAAGGTGCAGGCACGCTGTACGACGTGGTGGGTCCGATCTGTGAGAGCGGCGACTGGATCGGCCGCGAACGCACACTCAATGTGCAGCCCGGTGATGTGCTGGCGGTGCTGTCGGCCGGGGCCTACTGCATGAGCATGTCCAGCAACTACAACACCCGAGGCCGCGCCGCAGAGGTGCTGGTGGACGGCGCGCAAGTGCATTTGATTCGCCAACGTGAATCGGTGTTCGACACCTTCCAGCTAGAACATTTGGTCGGCTGATTCAGACCGCGCTGGCGGCATATGGCCGCCTATGGCCGTCAATGACCAGGCCTCAGCGCAAGGGTCGGCGCAAGGCTCGGCGCACGCGCCAGCCCAGCAAGCTGCCCAAAATCACCGCATAGACCGCCACTTCGGCAAAGTTCTGTTTACCTGCGCGCATCCAAAAAAAATGCAGCACGGCCAACAGGGCCACCGCGTAGACCAGCCGGTGCAGAGCCTGCCAACGTTGCCCCCCCAGCCAGCGAATCGCTGCGTTGAACGAAGTGGCCGCCAACACGCTCAGCAACAAGAACGCCGTAAAACCCACCCAAATGAACGGCCGTTTGACGATGTCAGCCGTGATGTCGGGCAGATCCCAGCCCATGTCAAACCAGGCATAGCAAACCAGGTGCAGGCTGGCATAGAAAAATGTGAACAGGCCCAGCATGCGCCGCAAACGAGCCAGCTCCGGCAAACCGAAAGTCACCCGCAAGGGCGTCACCGCCAACGCCAGGCACAGCGCACGCAGCGTCCAATCGCCGGTAGCGCGAATCAAAAATTCGGCCGGATTCGCGCCCAGCGCGTCCAGCCCCAGCCCGCGCAGCAACCACGCCAGGGGGCCGAGACAGATTAAAAACAGCATCGGTTTGACCCAGCCCGAGCGCAGCAAAGGACGCAGGGCGGCCAGCCCTTGGGGAGGCAATCGCCACACGGTCAATAAAACTTTTTCAAGTCCATGCCCGCATACATCTGCCCCACCTGCGGTTCATAGCCGTTGAACATCAGGGTCTTGCGTTTCTTGGCGAACAAGCCGCCTTCGTCGCCAATGCGGCGTTCGGTGGCCTGGCTCCAGCGCGGATGATCGACGTTGGGATTCACGTTGGAATAAAAACCGTACTCTTGCACCGCCGCCTTGACCCAGGCGGTGGCCGGCATCTGTTCGACAAAACGAATTTTGACCAGACTCTTGCCGCTTTTGAAGCCGTATTTCCAAGGCACGACCAGGCGCACCGGCGCACCATTTTGTTTGGGCAGGACCTCGCCATACATGCCAAACGACAGCAGCGTCAGCGGGTGCATGGCTTCGTCCAGTCGCAAGCCTTCTACATAAGGCCAATCCAAATTACCGGAGCGCACACCGGGCATGGTTTTGGAATCGGCCTGGGTCACGAACTCGACGAATTTGGCGTTGCCGGTGGGCTCCACTTTGCGGATCAGCTCCAGCAGCGAATAGCCCACCCAAGGAATCACCATGGACCAGCCCTCAACGCAGCGCATGCGGTAAATGCGCTCTTCCATGGGGCTGAGTTTCAGCAAATCTTCCAGGGTGTATTTGCCAGGACGCTTGACCAGGCCTTCCACCTCCACCGTCCAGGGGCTGGTTTGCAAGGTGTGCGCATGGCGGGCAGGATCGGCTTTGTCGTAGCCAAATTCGTAAAAGTTGTTGTAGCTGCTGGCATCTTTGTAGGCGGTGACCTTGTCGACCGACATCGCTCCCGCCACCTGAGAAGAGACACTCGCCAAAGCAGGCAGGACCCCGGGCCGAGGGGTGAGCGCCAGCGCCTGGCGGTCCGCCCAACCCGCAGCGGCGAGGCCGGTGGCCCCCCAAGCCAGGCTTTTCAAGATGTCGCGGCGTTGCAGATACACGCTGTGGGGCGTGATCTCGTGGCTCAGCGGATGGACAAAGCCCTGGCGGGCCGCGAAGGAAGCGTAGCGTGAGCGCATGAGGTGTCTTTCAGGTGCAGACTGTAGATGCACAGCATTGTGTCAAACAGGACTTCGCCGCCCCCCAGTGCAGCTGACAGCCCTAAACAAAGAAGGCCTTCCCCAGCCCGACTCACAGGGTGCCGTAGCTGTGCAAACCGCTGAGGAACATGTTCACGCCCAGGAAGGCAAAAGAAGTGATGCCCAAGCCCCCCAGCGCCCACCATGCGGCCACCGTGCCGCGCAAACCCTTCATCAGGCGCATGTGCAGCCAGGCCGCATAGTTGAGCCAAACGATCAGGGCCCAAGTTTCTTTCGGGTCCCAACTCCAGTAGCCGCCCCAGGCTTCGGCGGCCCACAGGGCACCCAACACGGTGGCGATGGTGAAGAAGGCAAAACCCACCGCGATGGATTTGTACATCATGTCGTCCAACACCTCAAAGCGCGGCAGCCGTGCGGCAATGCGCTCACGGCCCCACAAAATGCTGGCCACCACCAAGGCCGAAATACCGAAGTACACCGCCCAGTAGTCGCTCAACGCCGCGATCCCGGCCTTGCGAAACACAAAGGGCTCGAAACACAACACCATGCCCAACAGCCACAGCGGAGCCAGCTTGTACCAACGGGTTTGGCCGGCAGTTTGTTTGATCAAGTAGGCGAAAGCCACCATCGCCGCCAGCGCAAACGTGCCGTAGCCGATGAAGTTGGCGGGCACGTGCAGCTTCATCCACCAACTCTTCAGGGCAGGCACCAGAGGCTGGATTTCATGGGCTTCACGCACCAGGGTGTACCAGAGCAAAAAGCCGACCGCAGCGCTGACCACCAGCATCACAAATGCGCCCAAAGAACGGGTTTGGTATTGGGCTTCGTAGTACAGGTAAAACGTGGTGGTCATCCAGCAAAACAGCACGAACACCTCGTACAAATTGCTCACCGGAATGTGCCCAATGTCGGCGCCGATCAAATAGCTTTCGTACCAGCGCACCAGGGTGCCGACCAGGGCCAGCGTCACCGAAGCCCAAGCAATGCGCGAGCCCAGCGTTTCCAGCGAGTCGCTGTGCGAAGACAGCAGCATGCCGCCCCAGTAAAACACGGTGCTGATGAAGACCAGCATGCTCATCCACAAAATCGCCGATTGGCTGGACAAAAAGTATTTGAGAACAAACACGTCGTCAGCCCGGGCCAATTCCCCTTGGTAGGTGTACACGGCCAGCAGCGCCAGCGCCGCCACGCCCAGCATCAACTGGCGCAGGGGGCGCCAAAACCAGCCCAGCCAGACCACGGCGGGCACGCTGGCCACCAAAATAGCTTGCTCGTAACCGTCCATCGCGGCTTGGTAGCGTGACATCGACAGCACCATGCCCAACAGCGCCAGCAGCGCAAAGCCCCAGTCCATCAGACTGCGCTGCGAGAAGTAGCCCGGATTCAAAGTGATGGTGTTCATACAGTGGCAGCCTCGGAGCCAAGCAGTTTGCGGCTCAAGTGGTCAAATTCATGGTCGCCATCCAGGGTCTTGCGGTTCGTCGACAAGGCCAAGGTGACACGGGTGTGCGCAGCAGGGTCGGCGGGCGGCGGGGGCTCGAGCCAGACCCACAGGCGACGCTCACGCACATACAGCATGGCAAAAATACCCAGAATCAAGAAGGCACAACCCAGATAGACCAAGGTTTTGCCGGGGGCGCGCGCCACCTGAAAAACGCTGGCCTGCACCTGGGTGAAGTCCTTCAACAACAAGGCCATGGGCGCCGGGTACACCGCGGCATCGCTGAGCGCCAAGACGGCTTGCGACATGAAAGCCGCCACCTGTTCGGCCGGCATCGGTTTGACACCGGCTTGTTCGCGGGCCAGCGCCTCTAACTCGTAGAGCACGCCATTCAAAATGCGCACCAGCATTTCACCGGCGCGGCTGCGTTCGGCCTCGGGCACATTGCTTTCCATGAAGTCCGCCAAGGCTTGGAGCCCCGACACCGGGTTGCCCTTGATTTTTTCCTGCCCAGCAAACAAGCCCAAGGCCCTGGCGGCCGAGCCTTGCAGCTGGCCGGCCAGATCGGTGCGTTGCGGGTCCACCGCTTTGGCGGCGTAGCGGCGCACCGCTTTCTCGCGCATCGCCGGGTCTTGCAGGGCGCTGCGCAAGCGCACAAAACCCACAGGCGTGGCGTTCTCGTCGGCCGGCATGCGCAGGTAACGGTAGGGCTCGCCCGGCGTTTCGCGCACGCCCAGCAAGAACACCGCCTGGCCATCGCCCGTGTCCACGGCTTGCATGTAGTTGTTGAACTCGCGCGCCTGGCCCGCCGCATCGCGCAGTTTGTAGCTGATGCTCGGGCCGACATTGCGCAGCTCTTTGCGGGTGGTGGTTTTGTGGCCCGCACCCAGGCGTGCGTCCAAGGCGGTGCGCAAATCCACTTTACGCACATCGACAGCGCTGTCGGCACCGGACGCGGCAAAGTTTTCCACGTTGATCACGCGCAAGCCAGTGAACTCTAGGCTCAGTTTGTCTTGGCCATTGCTCAGCTCGGTGCTGCCGCCAATCACGCCTTCGACTTCAAAGGGTTTGCTGTTCGCGCTCATCGGCAAAGCTTGCAGCTTGACGCGCGAGCCGCCGTCGTCAAAGCTGGACTGGTAAATCTCAATGCCTTTGAAGTTGGCCGGGTGATTCACTTCCACCCGCGCCTCTTTTTTCTCGCCCGTGGCTTTGTCGTGGATCACGATGTCGCTGGCAAACAACTTCGGCATGCCGGTCGAGTAGTACTCGACGATGAATTTTTTCAGCTCGATGGCAAACGGCAGGTCTTGAATCAGAATGCCGTCGGACTGGTTCAGGATGGCGGTGCTGGACGCGAAGTTTTCGGCCACCAACACATTGCCTCTGAACGTCGGGTTGCGCTCGGACAAACGGTGCTCGGCCGGCACATCGGCGATCATGCCGCCACCGGCATACGGGGTTTTTTGGCCCAGCCACATTTGGGCGCGCACCACCAAGTCGCCGTCCAACAACCCGCCCACACACACCAGCACGATGGCGCTGTGCGCGGCGATGTAGCCCAGCTTGTTGGCAGCACCCGCGCGGGCGGCCACCATCCAGCCGGTGCCGTTGGCGGTTTCGCGTGACTGCAATCGCACCTTCCAGCCACCACCGGCCAGCATCTGGCCGATGCGCTGCGCTCCGGCCTGGGGCGACTCGGTCAGCGTGGCCTCCTTGCGGTGGCCGAACGCTTTCAGGCTTTGGACCCGGATGTTTTCTTTCAAGGTACGCAGGTCGGCGATGATTTTGGGCGTGTTGCGGGCAATGCACAGGCTGGTGCTGAGCACCAGAAAAGCCAGGATCAGCAAAAACCACCAGGCGCTGTAGACGTTGTACAGGCTCATCGCGCCAAACACCTCGGCCCAGAAGGGTCCGAACTGGTTCACGTAATTGGGCAAGGGCTCGTGTTGCTTGAGCACCGTGCCGAGCACCGAAGCCACGCAAATCAGCGACAACAGCGAGATGGCAAACCGCATCGACGACAGCAATTCCACCGCCAAGCGCAGCGGGCGCGAGGGGGTTTGAATATCCAAGCCTTGGGTGGAAACAGTCATGGGTCTTGCTCAGGGTCTGGGCGCGCTCAAAACACAATAAAAAAACGGGTCTCAAGAGACCCGTTTGTTGCCATGGGCCCGGTCAGCCCGGCCGAATTTAACGCAAACCGGCGATGTAATCAGAGACCGCTTTGATTTCACGGTCATTCATCTTGGCCGCCACCAGGTTCATTTGGGCGCCATTTTTGCGCGTGCCTTCACGGAAGGCCAACATTTGGGTGGTGGTGTAGTCGGCATGCTGACCCGACAAGCGGGGGTACTGCGAAGGCATGCCCGCCCCATTGGGGCTGTGGCAGCTGGCACACGCCGGCACCTGGCGGTCGGCAATGCCGCCGCGGTAAATGCGCTCACCCAAGGCCACCGTGTCTTTGTCTTTGGCAAAACCAGGTTTGGCGGTTTTCGAGCTGAGCCAGTAAGCGATGTTGCGCATATCGTCATCGCTCAGCTGTGAAGCAAAACCGCTCATGATCGCGTTGGCACGCTTGCCCGACTTGAATTCTTGCAACTGTTTGATCAGGTATTCAGGATGTTGCTGGGCCAATTTGGGGTTGGCTGGGGTGCCCGAGTTGCCGTCTGCGGCGTGGCAGGCGGCGCAGACCGCGCCAAAGCTGGCTTCGCCTTTGGCCAAATCGGGCTTGGCCGCTTTGGGCGCGGCATCAGAGGCAAAAACGGAACCGGCGACCAGGGCGGTCATCAAAAAAGCAATCGTCGACTTCATGGCGATATCCAAAAGATTAGGCGCAAAACCATGGGATTCTACAATGGAGCCAGTCCGGGTTTTCTGACAACCCCCATTTTTGCCTGAGGCGCCAGCTTATTCATGTCCACCCCACCTTCCGCAGCCCCGCATCCGGGCCCTGCAGCGCCTCTGACACCGCCCGCCGTGACGCCCATGGGCTGGATGCACACCGCCCGTTTTTTGACCACGGCCGCGCAACTGCACCATCTGCCGGCCATCGAGGTGCCCGAAATTGCCTTTGTGGGCCGCTCCAACGCCGGTAAGTCCACCTGCATCAACACCTTGACGCAGCAAAAACAACTCGCTTTCGCCTCGAAAAAGCCAGGCCGCACGCAACACATCAACCTGTTTGCCCTGGGCAAACAAGGCCTCACCGATGCCGTGCTGGCCGATTTGCCCGGCTACGGCTACGCCGCGGTGCCCAAGCAAGACAAGATCCGCTGGCAGCGGGTGATGGCCAATTACCTGGTCACCAGGCAAAACCTGAAAGGCATTGTGTTGCTGTGCGACCCGCGTCTGGGACTGACCGAACTGGACGAAGTGCTGCTGGACGTGATCCGGCCGCGGGTGCAGGAAGGCCTGAAATTTTTGATTCTGCTGACCAAGTCAGACAAGTTGACCCGCGTTGAAGGTGCCAAAGCGCTGTCGATTGCGAGACTGCAAGCCGGTGGCGGTGAGGCCAAACTGTTTTCTGCTTTGAAAAAACAAGGTTTGGAAGAAGTGGCCCAGCTGTTGTGGGACTGGTCGCATGAAGCGCCCAGCGCTGCAGCAGCTCACCCGACGGCCGAACCCCCAACCGAACCGGACGAACCCCACAGCGCAGATTGAGTCCCCGTGACTCGGTCTCGCCCACCCTTCACAAGGACGCCCATGATCGAGACCTGGCTGCAAGACCTGCCCCATGGCATCACCCTCAGTTGCCGCGCTGCCGGCGCGCGGGGCCAACCGGTGTTGCTGTTCTTGCACGGCTTTCCTGAAGGCGCATTCGTCTGGGACCCGCTGCTGGAACACTTTGCCCAGCCTGAGCACGGCGGCTACCGCTGCGTGGCGCCCAATTTGCGCGGCTATGAACGCTCCAGCGCACCGCCCGATGTGAAGGACTACCGCGCCAAATTTCTGGTGCAAGACATCTTGGCCTTGATCGACAGCGAATGCGGCAGTGCGTCTTTGGCGGCACCTTTGGCGGCACCTTTGGCGGCCTTGGTGGCGCACGACTGGGGCGGCGCGGTGGCCTGGAATTTGGCGAACCAGCACCCAGAGCGCTTGGCCAAGCTGGTGATCATCAACTCGCCGCACCCCGGCACCTTCTTGCGCGAATTGCAGAGCAACCCCGCGCAGCAAGCGGCCAGCACCTACATGAATGAGCTGATCCAGGACGACGCCGAAGCGGTGTTTGGTGCGAATCAGTTTGAAAAATTACTGAATGTGTTGTCGGCCTCGCATACCGATGCCCATCACGCCCCCCGTCGCCCCGCCGCCGCGTGGCTGACCGAACAAGTCAAACAAGACTACCGCCAACTTTGGCAACACGGTTTGCGCGGCGGCTTGAACTACTACCGCGCCTCGCCGCTGCGCCCGCCTCGCGCTGGCGACCCGGCGGCCAGCGCCATCCAATTGCCGCCTGAAGCTTTGCGCATCGCGCGCCCCACACTGGTGATTTGGGGCCAGCAAGACCATGCCTTGCTGCCCTGCCTGACCGATGGACTGGCAGACTACATCGCCGATCTGACGCTGGTGCCCCTGCCCGAGGCCACGCACTGGGTGGTGCATGAAGCGCCTGAGCGGGTGAAGCAAGAAATCAGCGATTTTTTGGCGCGCCCTTGAGGCTCAGTACAGAGAAGGCTGGCCCTCAGGCCGGGTTTTGAAGCGCTTGTGCACCCAGTAATACTGGCTGGGTTGGCGCGCAATCCATTCGGCCAAACGCGCATTCATGCGCTCGGTGTCCAGCCGCAGATCGCCAGAAGGAAAGTCGGCCCAGGCCGGCAAGACTTCGATGGTGTAGCCCTGCGGCGTCATGCGGGTGAGCATGGGCACCACCTGGGCGCGGCCCAATTTGGCAAAGCGCGGCAGCGAGGTGACGGTGGCGGCGGGCACCCCCATGAAGTCGACAAACACCGAGTCTTCAGGGCCCAAATCCATGTCGGGCGAGAGGTGCAGTTTTTCGCCGTGCCGCAAGGCGCTGACGATCTGTTTGACCCCGTCGTGACGGAAATACGGCTTGACCGGCCCACCCCGCTCACGCCCTTGATTCACCCAGTTCTCTAAATCTGGGTTCGACTGGGTAACGTAAATGAACGCGACAGGCGTCGTGCTGTGCAAGGTCAACGCCAGCCCGCCCGCGTCCAGCCCGACAAAATGCGGCGCGAAGATCACCGTCGGCTGCTGACCCGCCAATTGCGCCACCGCGCCCGTCCATTGCAGGCGCTGGCGCACCACCTGCAGCGGCGCATGCCAGAGCCAGGCCCGATCGATCAAGGACTGGCCCACCTGCACAAAATGCTGGCGTGCCAAGGCCGCGCGCTCGGCGGCCGACATCGCCGGAAAACAGTGACGCAAATTCACCTGCACCACATGCCTGCGGGCATGGGCAAACACATACAGCAGCAAACCAAAGCCCGCGCCCAAGGCGCGCAAAACCGGCAAGGGCCAGGGCGCGATCCAGCGCATGAAGGCGATCAGCAAACGCACCATCACAGCTCCTTGCGCGGTGCTTTGTAGCGGGCGTAGCCCCACAGGTACTGGCGGGGACAGGCTTGCACCAACGCCTCCATGGCTTGGTTGATTTGCAGCACCGCCTCGTCCAACTGCGCCGACAAGGGCTGTGCCAAGGTGCTGGCATGCAAGTCAAAGCCACGCCCCCAAGGCAGACGCTCGCCCCAGATCAACACGATGTGCGCCCCGGTCTGCTGCGCCAGCCTTGCCGCCAAAGTCATGGTGTAAGCGGGCTTGCCAAAAAACGGGGTCCACAAGCCCATGCCTTCGGGCGGGACCTGATCGGGCAGCAAACCCACGGCATGGCCTGCGCGCAAGGCTTTGATCATCTGGCGCACACCGGCCAAGGTGGTGGGTGCGGTGGCCAGCCCTTCGCGACCACGCGCCTCCTCCATCACTTGCGCCAAGCCCGCTTGATGGGCGGGCCGAAACAGCACCGTCAACGGGCCATAACGGGCGCTGTAGCGCTGCGCCAGCGCTTGTGCGGTGATTTCAAAACAGCCCAAATGCGGCGTCAGAAACACCACGCCTTGGCCGCTGGCGTAAGCGGCGTCGACCACCGCATCGCCCTGCCATTGCACCGGCGGCATGGCCCCCAGCCACAAACGGGGCAACTCGGTGGACATGCAACCCGCATGGCCCATCGCCGCCCAAGCTTGGCGCAAAGGAATTTGAGCTTGCCGCACGTTCTCTAAAAAACGCCGCCGATAGCGCGGCGAGGCCAACCAAGCCAACCCACCCAAGACATGGCCCAGCGCATGCAACGCGAACAAAGGCCAGCGGGAAAGTAAGCGAAACCAAAAATACATGCGAAATTTGATAAAATTGAGTTGTCGCTGAGTTAACAGAGCAACTTGCAGGGCGACACACAACCAGGGACTGCCCGACATTGTGCCTTGTCTGAAAAGACAAAACTGCTAAAGCGTTCGCCTGAGCCGACCAGCCCAAGGCAACGCGGATTAACAACGCATGCCCATAACTGAAGGACTATTTCATGGCGAACGACTATCTATTCACATCCGAATCCGTCTCCGAAGGTCACCCCGACAAAGTCGCCGACCAAATCTCTGACGCGATCTTGGATGCCATCTTCACCCAAGACCCCCGCTCGCGCGTCGCGGCCGAAACCCTGACCAACACCGGTCTGGTGGTGCTGGCCGGTGAGATCACCACCAACGCGCACGTGGACTACATCCAGGTGGCGCGCGACACCATCCAGCGCATCGGTTACGACAACACCGACTACGGCATCGACTACAAAGGCTGCGCCGTGATGGTCTGCTACGACAAGCAGAGCAACGACATCGCCCAGGGCGTGGACCATGCGTCAGACGACCACCTGAACATCGGTGCCGGCGACCAGGGTTTGATGTTCGGCTATGCCTGCAGCGAAACTCCTGACCTGATGCCCGCGCCCATTTACTATGCGCACCGCCTGGTCGAGCGTCAAGCGCAGTTGCGCAAAGACGGCCGCCTGCCTTTCTTGCGCCCCGACGCCAAGAGCCAGGTGACCATGCGCTATGTGGACGGCAAGCCACACAGCATCGACACCGTGGTGCTGTCCACCCAGCACAGCCCGGACCAGTCCGAGTCGGCGACGAAAATGAAGGCCAGCTTCACCGAAGCCATCATCGAAGAAATCATCAAACCGGTGCTGCCCAAAGAGTGGCTGCAAGACACCAAGTACCTGATCAACCCGACCGGCCGTTTCGTCATCGGCGGCCCCCAAGGCGATTGCGGCCTGACCGGTCGCAAAATCATTGTCGACACCTATGGCGGCGCTTGCCCGCACGGTGGTGGCGCCTTCTCCGGCAAAGACCCCTCCAAAGTGGACCGCTCGGCCGCATACGCCGCCCGTTATGTGGCGAAGAACATTGTGGCGGCCGGTTTGGCCACGCAATGCCAGATCCAGGTGGCTTACGCCATCGGTGTGGCGCGTCCGATGAACATCACCGTCAACACCATGGGCACCAACGTGATTCCTGAAGCGCAAATCGCCGCCCTGGTGAACGAGCACTTTGACCTGCGTCCCAAAGGCATCATCCAGATGCTGGACTTGCTGCGCCCGATTTACCAAAAGACCGCCGCCTATGGCCACTTTGGTCGTGACGAGCCCGAGTTCACTTGGGAGCGCACCAACCTGGCCGCCACCTTGCGTGCGCAAGCCGGTTTGAAATAAACCAGCGCCCGCCCACACCCAAGGGCGACCAAAGCGACAGAAGCGACAAAGGGCGATCACCGCCAGGTGACCGCCCTTTTTTCATGGCCAGGTGAAACCGTTCACATGACCCGAACTCGGTGCAGCGAAAGCTCAAATCACCGGGTTCTCCAGCACGCCCAGGCCGTCAATTTCCACCCGCACCACATCGCCCGCCTTCAGGTACTGCGGCGGGGTAAAACCAATGCCCACGCCCACTGGCGTGCCGGTGGCGATCACATCGCCGGGGTAGAGCGTGATGCCTGCGCTCAAGGTTTCGATCAAGGTCGGAATATCAAAAATCAAATCGGTGGTGGAGGCGTTTTGCCGCTCCTCCCCATTCACCCAGCAGCGCACCCGCGTCTGCGTACCGTCCATGCTGTCGGCGCTCACCAGCCAGGGTCCCATCGGGCAGAAGGTGTCAAAGGACTTGCCCATGTGCCACTGCATGTGGCGGTTTTGCCAGTCGCGGGCGGTCACGTCGTTGACGATGGTGTAACCCCAGACATGGTCCATCGCCTCGGCTTTGCTGATGCCCTTGCCCCCCTTGCCGATCACCACCGCCAATTCGGCTTCGTAATCGATGGCGGTGGACACCTTGGGCATTTCAATCGCCTCGCCCGTGGCGATCACGCACTCGGGCACCTTGGAGAAAATGATCGGCTCGGCCGGGATCTCGCCGCCGGCCTTGGCGCTGCTGTCAAAACCACTGCGTGCAAACTCTTTGGCGTGGGCATGGTAGTTTTTACCGACACAAAAAATATTCCGCCGAGGATGAGGCAACGGGGCGCGCAATTGCACCTCGGTCAAGGCCAGCGCCGCCCCTGGTTCGGGCAAGGTTTCACCGCGCGAGAGCCGGTCGACCAAAGTCAAGGCGCCCAGTTCGCGGTCGGCCAAAGGCAAATCCCAAGGACGTACCGTTTTCAAGTCGTCCGATACACAACCCACGTGGGGCTGACCTTGATGGAAAAAAGCTGCAATGCGCATGTCACGGTCCCAAATTGAAAAATATGCCCACATTGTGACGCGCCTGATATAAGTATCAAAACTGGAATCTGAATACCCGGTGTTAGAGTGCGACAAGACTGCCCAAGCAGCGACGATGGGCCAGGAACCCCCTTCTGCCAGAGACCCCATGGAGCAAGGTATGCGACCACTGTTCAAAGACCAATTTCTCACCCTGACCACGGCGGCGCTGAGCCTGCTGGCGGCCGTGTCGATCGGGGCGCCCGCCCTGGCCCAAACCCCGCCTTACCCCAGCCGGGCGATCACGCTGGTTGTGCCCTTCCCACCGGGCGGCCTGGCCGACATCGTGGCCCGACCGGTGGCCGAAGCCCTGAGCCGAGAGCTCGGCCAAGCCGTGGTGATTGACAACAAAGGTGGCGCTGGAGGCGGTATTGGCATGGGTCTGGTGGCCCGCGCCAAGCCCGATGGCTACACCTTGTTGATGGCCCTGTCATCGCTGACGGTGTTGCCTGAGGCCGACGCCTTGCTGGGACGCAGCCCCATGTTCGGCTTGAACGAACTGCGCCCGATTGCGCGCTACACCGCCGACCCCACCGTGTTGGCCGTGCGCGCCGATGCGCCCTGGAAAACCGCCAAAGAATTTATCGAAGATGCACGCAAACGCCCGGGCGCCATCAACTACGGCTCTTCGGGCAACTACGGCACCATGCACGTGCCCATGGAGATCTTGGCGCAAACCGCCGGGGTCAAACTCACGCACATTCCCTTCACGGGCGCGGGGCCAGCGGTGGTGGCTTTGCTGGGCGGTCAAATCGATGCCGTGTCCACCGGACCGGCGACCGTGCTGCAACAGGTCAAAGCCGGCAAGATTCGCGTCCTGGGTCACTGGGGCCACGCCCCTTTGGCGGCCATGCCGGAAGTGGCCAGCTTGAAAGACCTGGGCTACAACGCCGAATACGCGCAATGGTCTGGACTGTTCATCCCCAGCGGCACACCCGAGGCGATTGCCCAGCGCGTGCGCACGGCCGCCCGCGTGGCGGCGCAAGACCCCAAAGTGCGTGAAGTGATTCAAAACACGGGCAGCCCGGTGGTGTATCTGGACAGCCCCGACTTTGAAAAATATGTGCAGGCCGACGCCCGCCGCATGACCGAGGTTGTGCGCAAAATCGGCAAAGTCGAATAACGCCAGTACCCCGCCAGTACCCCGCCCGTACCCCGCCCGCACCCACAGGAGCCCGCATGTCCCGCCACCCCTTCGCCTTTGCCCTGCCGCTGGTCGCCTTGCTGACCGCGTTCCTCAGCACCCCGCTGTCCGCGCAAACACCGAACTACCCGAATCGGCCGGTCAAAATCATCGTGCCGTTTGCCACCGGCGGGCCGGCCGACAACTACGCGCGCTTTGTCGCGCAACGCCTGCAAGACAGCTTGGGGCAGTCCTTCGTGGTGGACAACAAACCGGGCGCAGGTTCGGTGATCGGCACCGACCTGGCCGCCAAGTCGGCACCCGACGGCTACACCTTGCTGCTGATGTCGAACAGCCAAACAGTGAACGAGTCATTGATCCCCAACAAGCCCTACGCCTTGATGCGCGACTTTGTCGGCGTCGCCCCCATCAACTACTCCGACCTGGTGCTGGTGGCCCATCCGGGGGCGGGTCTGAACTCCGCGGCCGATGTGCTCAAGCGCGCCAAGGCCTCGCCGGGCAAACTCAACTACGCGTCTTCTGGCCCCGGCACGCCTTACCACATGGCCGGCGAATTGTTCAAAAGCATGGGCAAGGTGTCGATGGTGCACATTCCTTACAAAGGCAGCTCCGGCGCCCGCACCGACGTGATCGGCGGCCAGGTGGACCTGATGTTTGACGCGGTGACCACCATGACCGAACAGGTCAAGGCAGGCAAAGTCAAAGCGCTGGCCACCACCGGCAAGCAACGCTCGGAGGTGTTGCCCGACGTGCCCACCGTCAGCGAAGCCGGTGTGCCCGGCTACGAAGCCACCATCTGGCTCGGAGTGATGGCGCCCAAAGGCACGCCCAAAGCCGTGGTGGACAAACTCAACGAAGCCCTTTCCAAAATCACCAGCCTGCCTGAGGTCAAGCAAACCTGGAGCAAGCAAGGAGCGGTGCCGATGGTGATGAGCCCGCCGCAATTTGAAAAATACCTGAACGACGACATCGCCAAATGGACCACGGTGATCAAGAACGCAGGCATCCAACTGGACTGAACCCCCATGCCCACTTTGCATTTACTCAGCGGCGGTGCCGCGCAAGGCCTGGTGCGCCAGTTGCAACCGGCTTTTGAAGCGGCCCACAGCGTGCAACTGGACGGCACTTTTGGCGCGGTCGGTGCCATGAAGCAGCGCCTGCAGGACGGTGCGCCCTGCGATGTGCTGATCTTGACGCAGGCCTTGATCGAGGCGCTGGTGCAGTCGGGTCAGGTGCGCGCGGGGTCAGCGCGCGCGCTGGGCATTGTCAAAACCGGGGTCGCCGTCAAATCCGGCAGCCCATGGCCCGAAGTGGCCAGTGCCGACCACTTGCGCCAAGCCCTGCGCCAGGCCACCGGCATTTACTTTCCGGACCCGCAATTGGCGACCGCCGGCATTCACTTCATGAAGGTGTTGAACGCCTTGGGCATCGCCTGCGAAGTTGCCGAGCGCCTGCGCCCGTTCCCCAACGGCGCCACCGCCATGCAGGCCATGGCCGAATGCGACGACCCCAGGGTGATCGGCTGTACCCAGGTGACTGAAATTTTGTTCACCCCGGGGGTGGACCTGGTGGCCGACTTGCCGACTGAGTTCGAGCTGGCCACGGTCTACACCGCGGCAGTCTGCACGGCCAGTGCCCAACCCCAAGTGGCTGCAGCATTCATTGCCCAGTGCGTCAGCCCGGACCTGGCGCAGCAGCGTCAGCAAGCGGGTTTTCTGCCCGCTGCCTGACGCCTGACGCCCGACGCCGTGATCCTGGCGCTTACGCGTCGGCGGTGAAGCCGATGGTTTTGACCAGCGGCCCCCACAACTCCGTGTCGGCCTTGAGCCGCGCCGCCAACTCGGCCGGCGACGACGATTGCGCCACCAAGCCCATCATGGCCATGCCGTTGACCGTTTCCGGCGCGGCCAAAGCCACGCGCATCGCCGCATTCAAGCGGTTGATGACATCGGTCGGTGTTTTCGCTGGCACATAAAAACCAAACCACTCGTCGTAGACAAAGCCTTTGAGGCCTTGCTCGACCAAGGTGGGCGTGTTGGGCGCAAACTGGCTGCGCTTGGCCCCAGAAGAAGCCAACAAGCGGCACTTGCCCGCCGCCACATGCTGGGTGAACTCGCCGATCGGCCCCGACACGGCGGCAATCTGCCCGCCGATCATGTCCAAAATCGCCGGCTGCGTGCCCCTGAAGGCCACGTGCTTCAAGTCCACATTGGCGTGCTTGCCCAGCAAAGCGCCAATGAAGTGGGGCGTCGAGCCCGCCGCTGGCGAACCAAAGTTGGCTTGCAAAGGATTGGCTTTGCACCAGGCCAAAAAGTCCGGGATGGTTTTCACCGTGGCGGGCACCATGGGCCCCACCGCAAAGCCAAAGTCAAACACGGCCCCGAGGGAGACCGGGGCCAGATCGCCGACCGGGTCGTAAGGCAATTTTTTGTAGATGTGGGGGTAGATGCCCAGCATCGACATGGGCGTTTGCAACACCGTGGCCCCGTCGGCCGGGGCGCTGCGCACATACTGCACGGCAATTTGGCCACCCGCGCCGGATTTGTTCTCGACAAAAGCCGTTTTGGTGTAAGCCGAGGGCGCGATTTTTTCGGCCACACGCCGACAAATCGCGTCCGAAGTGCCGCCAGGTGTGAAGCCGGTGACGATTTTCAGGCTCTCCAACTGAGCGGCCTGCGCCCAGGCCTGCGTGCCCACGGCACTCAATAAGCCAGACACCCCGGCCAGCTGCAAAACATCACGACGCGAAATCGACATGGAAGCTCCTCTGTGAATGAGAAGCCGATTCTGAGCCGCTGCCCCAGCCCTGTCCAGATCAGGAATTCCCTTGGTCTGCGGCCTCAGCCATGACCCGTCGTGAAATCGTTTTGCCCAGACACATCGCGCCCCCGCAGCAACCACAACGGCCGGGTGGCAAAACTCACCGGCACCCCGGTCTGTCCGTCCACCGGCTTCAAGCTGCGGTCAAACACCGAGCTGGCCGGCATGTAGCGCAGCGCCACGCCGGTGCGCCGTTGGCCCGAGGTATTGGCCTTGGCGCCATGGATCATGTACACATCGTGCATCGACATTTGGCCTGGCTGCAACTCCAGGTCGACCGCTTCGGCCTCGTCAAAAGCACCTTCGGCCATGCGCTGGTTCAAGGTCAAGTCGTTACGGTCTTCATGTAAGTGCGGGTGCAACTGCTTGCCCGCATGCGAGGCCGGGATCACCCGCAAACAGCCGTTTTGCCGGGTGCTGGGTTCCAGCGCCACCCAGACGGTGCAGGTCGCCAGGGGTCGGATGGGCCAGTAATGGCCGTCTTGGTGCCAGGGCGTTTCAAACCCCTCTTGGGCAGGTTTGCAAAACACGTGACAGCCCCACAACACAATGTCCGGGCCAATCAGTTGCTCGACCAAATCGACAATCGGCCGGTGCATGGCCAAATCCAAGAAAGCCCGACTGCCAATCACCCCCTCTTTGTTGGGGCCCTCAATGTGGGCACTGACCAACTTTTCGGGCCGCACACCCGGGTTATTGCGAATCAAGGTGTCCAGAGCCTCTTGTGTCTTGGACAGCACTTGCGGTTCCAGTTGGTAGGCTGGCACCACATAGCCCTGCTGTTGGTATTGGGCGATTTCGGAGTGGGACAAGGCTGAGGACATGAAGGCTCCTGCAAAATGCACTATTTTGTGGTGCATTCGAAGGGGGGTTTCTGCTGACTTTCCCTGAGGGCCACCCGCTTTTGTGACCTGAATTGACGCGCTGGCCTTGAAACCCGGTCAAATGCCCTTATCATTAGCACTCGCAGGAGATGAGTGCTAACAACCACTGTCTCCTCGTTGCAAAATTTGCGCTGACTTGAATGACCGAGTTGGCGCCTTGCTTTTCAACCTTTGTTTCATATTCAAGGAGATTCCATGAAACTGCGTCCTTTGGGCGATCGCGTGATCGTCAAACGTGTCGAAAGCGAAACCAAAACGGCTTCGGGCATCGTCATTCCTGATTCTGCCGCCGAAAAACCAGACCAAGGCGAAGTCTTGGCGGTCGGCCCCGGCAAGACCAACGACAAAGGCGAGACCAAAGCCCTGACTGTCAAAGTCGGCGACCGCGTGTTGTTCGGCAAGTACAGCGGCCAAACCGTCAAGATCGCCGGCGACGAGCTGTTGGTCATGAAAGAAGAAGACCTGTTCGCGGTCGTCGAATAACTTGCGGGACAGACCGACAGACGCGCGAAGCGCCCTGTCGCTCTGTCCTCAACTGATTAATTGAATTTAGGAGCTTAAAAATGGCAGCAAAAGACGTAATTTTCGGCGGCGAAGCCCGCGCACGCATGGTTGAAGGCGTGAACATTTTGGCCAACGCGGTCAAAGTG